>DMPJ01000127.1 GCA_003456035.1 Planktothrix sp. UBA8402 | reverse complement strand
TGATAGATAGGAAAAAATCGTGGCGGAAATTAAACCTACGATTATGGGCAGTATTTCTGCATTCCTGATGCCCTCAACAAACACCATTCTTAATTCCACTGTTCCTGCTAAAGTAATCGCTGGAATTCCTAATAAAAATGAAAACCGGGCGGCGGTTGCCCGTTCTAATCCCATGAATAATCCGGCGGTAATTGTAGAACCAGAACGAGATACCCCGGGAATTAATGCTAAAGTTTGCGCTAATCCCATTAATATCCCATCTTGCGGGGTTAGATGTTCAAAATCGCGCTTTCTGGTGCCTATTTTTTCTGCTAATCCTAATAGAAATGCCATCACAATAGAAGCGATCGCAATCATCACCATACTCCGCAATGGAGAGTGATCATAATCAGGAATAAAAATTTTAATTAAAAGTCCAAAAAACACAATCGGAATCGTACCTAAAGCAATTCCCAAAGCCAAACGAAAGTCTACGGAATCATAATCTTTTTGTCTAATAGCTTTCCATGAACCCGTAAAAACTTGAATTAAATCTTGCCAAAAAAACCAAACTACCGCCGCAATACTGCCCAACTGAATAATTGCCGTAAATTCAATACCCGGATCTCCCCAACCTAACATCACCGGAATTACTTTTAAATGGGCGGTACTGCTAATGGGTAAAAATTCCGTTAATCCTTGAATTAATCCCAAAAAAAACGCCTCTAATAGATTAATTTCGACACCAGTTGATCCAGAAGAAGCGGTTTGAGCTAGTACATTTGCTGTCCCTAAAATCAAAGAGAAATCAGGCATAAAAATCATAAAATACCAACTCGATAAAATCTGGTAACACATCAAACTCGTTTTTGATCAGAATTTTCTTACATTTCTACCGGATGTTGTCCGTAATAGGGTAGAGCCTCTGACCAGTGGGGTTGTTTTCCTGATTTCCAGTCTAAATACCCTAATTCTAGTAATTGTATCGCAGTTTCTCCTAATCCTGATTCTATCTGTACCCGATGATAGGGAGTCTGCCAAGATGCTAAGGTTTGTTCCCACTCTTGAGAGGACATGACGCTATCAATTAATAGGGGAATTAAACCGCAATCGGTTTCTCTATTTGTACCATAAATTGCGACAAAAAGTTGACCCCGTTGCGCTCGCATTTCTAAAGCAATTACTGAATTTTTATCCTGATTTTGTAGCAATTGAAACTGTTCTTTTTTGGCGATCGCTGCTAAAGTAGAAATAGCAAAAACCGGAATATTCAACTGTTGGGCTAAGGTGCGGGCAGTAATTACCCCAATCCTAGTTCCAGTAAAACTTCCTGGCCCTTTAGCAACAGCAATCCATCCCAAATCTGACCAGGTTTGAGGTTGAATAAACTCCGATAAATACTGATGTAATTGGGTGGATAAATCCCGCCCTAAATTCCAGGATTGACAGCGCTTAATGTCCTGAAAATTACTGATAGCTAATCCCAAATCAGGACTACTGGTATGAATGGCTAAACCATAAGCAGGTTTGGAGGAAATTGATTGCACTTTAGTTAAGCTCAGGTTAAGAGGAATTGCGGGAAAAGAAAATAGGCATGGACATAAACAAGCCTGCTAAGATTATACCAAAATATCCCTGCACCCAAATTCTTAAGTCTAACCAGCCAAATATCAAAAACAGAGCGGTAATGGTGACAAATAGTTGATTGACATTCAGGGGATGGTGGCGATTAACTTGATGTTTAACGCCCAAAAATCCTCCCGCAATCAATAACGCTATTATTGGTTTTAGGATAATAATTTTATCCGCAAATATAAATACAATCATCGTCATCATGAACCCATCCATCCAAAACTCTCTCCTTTTAGTTTGGTTAATCCAAAACTGAGGAGATTTGAGTTGGGATAATTGATATTTAAACAGAGAAATATTATTTTTAAATCTAATAATTTTATTCTGAAACTTGGTTTTTTTGTCTACTTTTAACCAGGATTCCCATTCAGGAACCCCGCGATTATTTACTCGTCCCAAAAGTTTAACTTTATCAATATTATTCAGTTGAAAATTAGTTAATTCATAACCAATAACAGAAATNNGTCCCAATAACAGAAACTAATTTTTTATAATTAATCTCTTTGTATTGATCTCGATTTAAAACAATAGTTAACTGATTTCTCTGGGTTTGATTTACCTGTACCTGAACAATTCCATATTCCTCTAAACGCCGTTGAATTGCCTCTTGAATTTGAGTGATTTTATTCAGAGGTTTTGCTAGAGTAACTTCAGATATTTTAGGAGTTTCTGATAAGGGTTTAAACCCAATTTCGGGATTTATTTTTAATCCTGGCATCGCTGGAATATAATCCGGTTTAGGATTAATTTGTTGTAATATTGCCGCCGCCGAATGGTAACGGTGACGGGTTGCACCCGGCAACATTTTATCTAAAATATCTCCCAATTGATCACTAACCGGGGTTTTCAAATAATCTCGCCAAACCCAATTTCCCTCTGTACTATCAAACAAATCAAAGGGAGGAACATTCGTTAGTAAATGAATACAAGTTACCCCTAAACTATATAAATCACTGGCAAAAACC
>DMPJ01000240.1:2126-6207 GCA_003456035.1 Planktothrix sp. UBA8402 | reverse complement strand
AAATAAAAGATGGTGCGTGCGGCGGATTATTAATTATTGGATTTCCCGATCAATTAATTACGCCTTACGCACGCTACAAACTGGAGGATTTAGGTTAAAATGCGATCGCGTAGTCCCCACAATTCTAATAATCTTTTTTCCCAATCGTTTGTTTTTCATTAATGTTAAAATTATAGAACAATATTATAGTCGCCATCAGGCTTAGGACTTGGAAAAGGGTTATTTAATTCAAAATAAAACCCCAAACCTATTAATTAAAAAGGTTTGAGGTTAAATTAAATTTTCAAGTTTTGGGTTCAAGAAAAATAAAATTAGGTTCAATTTATTGATGAACATTGTATTTTTTATCTTGAACTAATAAGCTCCATTATTTTTAGGAAAAATCACAACACCAATAGTTTTAACGACAATTCCCAAGTCTGTCCAAAAATTCTTAAAAGTGACATAGTATAAATCCATCTGAACTCGACGAGGATAGGGAATATCATTGCGTCCCGAAACTTGCCACAGTCCAGTGATACCAGGTTTAATCGTTAGGATTTTATCCATGTGACGACCATATTTGTGTAGTTCTTCCACAACCAAAGGTCTAGGGCCGACTACACTCATGTCTCCGATTAAAACGTTCCAAAATTGGGGAATTTCATCTAAACTGGTCACCCGCAGAAACCGACCTATCCAAGTAATTCTAGGATCATGTTTGAGTTTGAAATTGTTCTGAAATTCTTCTCGCAAATGGGGGGAAGTTTCCATGATTTGCGTTAATATTTCATCGGCATTACTCACCATTGTTCTGAATTTAATACAGCCGAATAACTGGCGATTTTTTCCGACTCGTTCCTGTACATAAAAAACTGACCCCGGAGAGCTTAACGCAATCAGCAGAGCCAAAATTAAGTAAACCGGAGCGAATAAAATCAGAACGGATAGAGAGAAGACAATATCAAATAATCGCTTCCAAAATTCCTCATCTACACGCTGTAGAGAGAGGCGTTGAGGTATCGCTTGCTCGGCTAAGGGCAAAAACCCCCGCCTGGTGAACCCACGCCGAAGTCCCTTACCAAAGATGAGTTGGCTATTGGCAGTCATCTTACTCCTTCAATTCACACCACACACAGTCCTGATCATAAAGCCTCAAGAGACCCAATAGGTAATTCGGCTTCAGTTCGTCAAAATTCGGAGAGAAAATATTTCCTCCTAAGACGGGAAAACTCAAGTCCAGAAGGGGAAAACAGCCAAATTTGTTACCCACAAATCTAAGTATTCCTTGGTTTTAAACCGTCTGTGTTCGGGAACTTATTTTCACCATTCCGAAATTAATTGGCATTTTAGCTGATATTTCCCGATTGAAATTGTTGTAAGCAATGCTCCACGAATCCCAAGTAATGTTCTTGGAATTGTTTCGGGCTAAATTGAGCAGCATTTAATCGGGCCATATCGGGGTTGAACTGGTTCCTAGACTGCTCAAAGGCTTCTACTGTCTCCACTAACGCCTCCTCGGTTTGGGCTGAAAATAATAAACCCGTTGCCGAATCTGGATATTGTCGCAGATCTCGCACGGTTTCCAAAGCCCCTCCAACCCCGTAGGCAATTACCGGAGTCCCACAGGCTTGAGCTTCGACTAAGGCGATCCCAAAATCTTCACAAGAGGCATAAACAAAGGCTTTGGCATCCCTCATATACTGGTCTACGACGTCATTTGGTTGCCACCCTAACACCTGAATATTGGGTTTTGCCATCTGTTGAATTAGGTTCAATTGCGCCCCTGTCCCAATTACAATTAACGGGTATCCTAGACGATTGAAGGCTTGGACAATCAACTCGATTTTTTTATAACTGACCAAACGACAAACCGTTAAGTAAAAATCCTGTTTTTGCGGTTGAAACTGAAAACGTTCTACCTGTACCGGGGGATAAATCACCGTCGCCGGGCGACGATAACAGCGCCAAATTCGTCGGGCTGTATGTTTGGAATTCGCCATGAAATAATCAACCCGGTTGGCTGAGATCACATCCCACTGGCGTAAACGATGCAACAGATAGCGGGTAAACACCCCTTGTAGCCCCTTTCCAGCTAAACTGCTGTTCAGGTAGTCAAAGGTTAAATCCCAGGCGTAGCGCATGGGTGTATGACAGTAACAGAGGTGCAGTTGATGGGGACTGGTGAGAACTCCCTTCGCCACCGCATGGGAGGAGGAGAGAATCACGTCATAACCTCGGACGTCTAGTTGTTCAATGGCCAGGGGAAGTAAGGGCAGATATTTCTGCACCCCGGAACGCGCTTTGGGGAAATGTTGAAGAAAGGTTGTACCGATGGAGCGTTGATACAAATAGCTGTCGGGGTTGGTGGATTCAAAATCNNCTGGACAACGAGTTCTGAACCTCCCGTCGCCAGGGGAGTTAACCATTCATGAACCATTGCGTAAGTTAACGACACAGCAAACATCCGTCCGAGAGAGTGCAAGAATTAATATCCCACAGCTTGGGAATTAGAGGAATATTTTAAGTTTCTGCTCTGTCCAAACTAGGTGATTTTGTTCTNNACAATATTTGGAATCATCAAAGTCATCCAGGGTGCAGGGAAAATGTAAGTGGCGATACAAATTGACTCCAACTCCGCCTTCAAAGTAATCGGTGCATTTTCCCTAGGTTTACTATTAGCAAAATATCAGTTGATAAGTATTTTATTGAGCCCATAATTCAACCTTGAAACTCTTGAATGATGCTAGAAAAAAACCTTTCTCAACAATCTTTTACTGGTCAAACTAATTCCCTGTTTTCAGAAGTTGAAATCTGGAAAAACACCCCGATTGACCTCACGGTTTGGCCGGAGAAACAGAAACACAAATCTCCTGTTTCTGCGGATAGTTATGAACCTCCTATCCTCCAAAAAGAAATCTTGGAAGCGATCTCAGAATTAACACCTATTCCGATTATTATTAGCCGTTTATCCGATGGCTTAATATTATACGCTAATTCCTTTTCCAGTAATTTATTTGATTTTCCCCTGAATCAAATCAAAATTATCAAAACTATAGGTTTTTATCATATTGCCTTAGATCGACAAAAATTAATTGAAAAAATCCTAAGCGAAGGCTATGTTCATAACCATGAAATGCAAGTAAAAAAAACCGATGGGACTCCCTTTTGGATAATGGGTTCTTTCCAAATTTTACCCTTTCAAGGAGAACGAGCGATCCTTTCGATTTTCCATGATATTACAAAGCGAAAAAAAACTGAAGCTACCCTACAATCTAGTACGGAACGTCTATATCGTCAAAATGTCGCCCTGCGAGATTTAAGTCGAGAACAAACCCGCAATTATGATCATATAGATACTGCTATTCGTCAAATTACCGAAACCGCCGCTAATACTTTAGAAGTGGATCGAGTCAGTGTCTGGCTCCATAGTGGCCTGGGTGATTCTATTTCAGATCAAGAATTGGTAAGTGATTTAAACCCCGGCTTTGGAGATGAAGTTTGGGTGAAACAAAATGCTTTAGAATGGATTTGTTTAGACTTATATGAACGTCAAACCCATCAACATTTACCGGATAAATCATCTGTAATTAATTACAATTTTTCCCTTTGTTCAAATCATTTTGATTCCCAAAAATTCCCATTTTATCCTTTTGATTTATCCGCAAAATATTTATCTGCATCTTCTGAATTGATTGATAATAGTTTTGCATCTTGTTTTAGTCAATGTTTAGATATACCTATTTGGTTAGAAGGAAAAATTATTGGGTTTATTTGCGTAGAATATCCTACTGAACAGCAGGAATGTAGCCTAGAAGATCGGATATTTATTGATTCCTTAGCCAATTTAGTTTCCTTAGCTATTGAACGATTTGAACGCATAAAAGCCGAACAAGCATTAGCTCAGGTCAAGACTGAACTAGAAATTAGAGTTAAAAAACGCACAACAGAATTACAAGAAGCCGTCCAACAATTGCGAATAGAAATGGTAGAACGGTTGAAAGTAGAAGCTATTTTACAAACCGCTTTACATCAAGCTCAAGCTGCTTCCGAAGCCAAAAATATGTTTTTAGCAAATATGAGCCATGAGTTACGCACGCCT
>DMPJ01000240.1:0-2104 GCA_003456035.1 Planktothrix sp. UBA8402 | reverse complement strand
TACCCGATGTGGAAAAAATTCATCAGTCCGGCCACCATTTACTCACCATTATTAATGACATTCTGGATTTATGTAAAGTTGAAGCCGGACAAGTGTCTTTATATTTAGAAACCTTTGAAGTGGCTAGTTTTGTTCATGAGGTGGTGACTTCCTTACAACCCCTCGCCGATCAAAATCAAAACACTGTGCAAATTTGTTGTAAAAATAATTTAGATATCATGGAAGGAGATATCACTAAAATTCGACAAATCCTNNTTTATAATTTACTCAGTAATGCCCTGAAATTTACCCAGAATGGTCAAGTTACCATCACCCTAAACCGAGAACCAAATGGAGACTTCGACTGGATTTGTTTTGAAGTCACCGACACGGGAATTGGTATTTCTCGCGAACAACAGAAAAATTTATTTCAAGCCTTTAACCAAGTCGATAATTCCTTAACTCGTGAGTATGGTGGCACAGGTTTAGGTCTAGCAATTACCCATCATTATTGCCAAATGCTCGGAGGACAAATTAGCGTTTCCAGCCAACTAGGAGAGGGTTCTAAGTTTACGGTTTATCTACCAACCGCCTTGGTTTAATCTGGAAGTTACAAACAATAACTAACAATTCCCACGTTTTCTTGATTTAGTGTTAGTTTAAAGAAAGATAGTATGGGATTGATCTCGTTTGCGGATGTTCCCCCCAAGGAAAACCATCCCANNTCGGAGTAGCGAGGCAATTCAGTCTGTCTTCCCTATTTAGGGAAAAACCACCAGCAGTTAATTAAAAATTAATTCAATATGTCTAGATATGACTCTCACTTACGGTGTTCGTTCTGCGGTAAATCTCAAGAGCAAGTTCGTAAATTAATTGCCGGCCCCGGCGTTTATATCTGTGATGAATGCGTTGAACTTTGTAACGAGATTTTGGAAGAAGAATTTTCTGACAAAAATCAAGCAACGGCTTCAGTCGGGGGTCAGCCAGAGGCGCGTTCTTCAAAACAGTCTGCAAATAAAGGATTTTCTCTAACTTCCATTCCTAAACCCGTCGAAATTAAAAACTATTTAGATAATCATGTTATTGGTCAAGATGGGGCAAAAAAAGTCCTATCCGTTGCGGTTTATAACCACTACAAACGCTTAAGTGTAGACAAGTTAAAAACTTCTGATTCAGGAGCCGATGATCCTGTAGAATTACAAAAAGCTAATATTTTGTTAATGGGGCCTACAGGTTGTGGTAAAACCTTACTGGCCCAATCTTTAGCTAAACTATTAGATGTTCCCTTTGCCGTTGCCGATGCTACAACTTTAACCGAAGCTGGTTATGTTGGGGATGATGTCGAAAATATTCTATTGCGGTTATTACAGGTTGCCGATTTTGATATTGAAGCCGCACAACAGGNNGAAATTGATAAAATAGCCCGCAAAAGTGAGAATACTTCTATTACACGAGATGTGTCTGGAGAAGGGGTACAACAAGCCCTATTAAAAATGTTAGAAGGCACGGTGGTGAATGTTCCTCCCCAGGGCGGACGTAAGCATCCCTATCAAGATTTTATCCAAATTGATACCAGCAAAATTTTATTTGTTTGTGGCGGTGCTTTTGTTGGTTTAGAAAAACTAATTGAACAACGTTTAGGCAAAAAAGCCCTCGGTTTTGTTCAGTCGGGAGAAGATAAGAAAACGGCGATTTCTCCCCTCCATTCCGACGAAGTTTTGTATCATGTTCAACCAGAAGATTTAGTCAGATTTGGATTAATTCCTGAATTTATTGGCCGACTTCCAGTTTTAACCAGGGTTTCTCCTTTGGATGAAGGGGCTTTGATGCAAATTTTAACCGAACCTAGTAATGCTTTGGTTAAACAATATAAAAAGCTATTACGCATGGATAATGTGCGTTTAGAATTTGAACCAGAAGCGTTAAAAGCGATAGCAAAAGAAGNNATTCTGGAGGAATTAATGTTAGAAGTAATGTATGAAATTCCCTCCAGAAAAGATGTTGTTCACTGTGTAATTACCCAAGAAATGGTAGAAAAACGTTCCACAGCCGAAATATTATGGCATCCCGCTTGGCATCGACAACATGAATCGGCATAATTAACCCGCCCCACCCCAACCCCAAA
>DMPJ01000156.1:2021-5950 GCA_003456035.1 Planktothrix sp. UBA8402 | reverse complement strand
AGGGCGATCGCTTCCTACCGAAAGCAACTCCCGGGGACGTTCTTGTAAAGTCAAAACCGGAGGTTCACTTTTTTGGGTTGGTAAAAGATCGGGAATATAATCGCGACGGGCGAGAACAATAGCTCCTACCATAGCCATTAATAAAAACACCGATGCTAACTCAAAAGGTAACAGGAAATCGCTAAAAAAGTGCTGCCCAATTAACGTAACCGAACCGCCCACAGGTGCAACAATGGGGGTAATTAACCAATGAGTAGATAATACCATTGTTCCTAAAAGTGCAAATAATCCCCCACAAACAATAGCAGTTGCACCCTGACGCAGCCAAGTTCCAGGAAGTTCTTTAAAAGTTTCCCTCTTGTTAACTAACATAATCCCAAATAGGATCAGAACATTCACCGAACCGACATAAATTAAAACCTGTGCAGCGGCTACAAAATCAGCATTCAGGAGAATATATAATCCTGCAATACTAATAAATGAAGCACCAAGTAAAAACGCAGAATAGACGATATTCTTGAGCAGCACTACACCTAAAGCTGTCCCAATCATCATCACGGCTAATAAGCCAAAAGCAACAAGTTGAACCCCTTCCGCTAAATTCACAATTTCATCCTTATCGGTAATCAGTTTAATCAGTTATCAAGTATCCGCATTATCAGTCATCAGTCATCAGAACACTGGTACGGGAGGGTTCTTTTAGATATGAGTTAATCACCGCGCATCTCGATGAACCCGCCCCTACAACTGATAACTGATTTAGCCATTATTATCTTTTGACATTTGTTCAATAATGGATTCTGGGCGTAACCCAGCCCTAACAGCCGTTTCCGGTAAATCATGGGGGTCAATTACACCCGCAGGTAAATAAGCGAATTCCCGCAACGGTGTTACCATTGGATCATTCGTCACCTTATAGGGTAAACGTCCTAGGGCTACGCTATCATAGTTCAACTCATGGCGGTCATAAGCAGCTAATTCATATTCCTCCGTCATCGAGAGGCAATTTGTGGGACAGTATTCCACACAATTTCCACAGAAAATACAGACTCCAAAATCAATACTGTAGTGTTTAAGCTGCTTTTTTTTGGTTTCCTTGTTATAGTCCCAATCCACAACGGGCAAATTGATCGGACAGACACGAACACAAACCTCGCAGGCGATACATTTATCAAATTCAAAATGAATCCGTCCTCGAAACCGTTCAGAAGGGATCAATTTTTCGTAGGGGTAATGAACGGTAATCGGGCGACGACGCATATGGTCAAAGGTAACAGAAATCCCCTCACCGATATATTTTGCGGCTTGAAAGGTTTCTTTGGCGTAATCGGTAACTTGGTTGAGAAACTTGAGCATGATGTCTCCCTCTAACAGTTATCAGTAAACAGTGTAATCAGGCAATCAGTTAATCCGTGTAATCAGCGATCAGCTTTATCCGCCAAAAGCAACGGGGAAAGCCAACTTGAGTGCCGCCGTTAATAGTAAATTGACTAAACCAACGGGTAATAAGAATTTCCAGCCTAGATTTAACAATTGGTCAATGCGAACCCTCGGCAATGTCCACCGCAGTAAAACCGCCGTAAACACCAACAGATAAGCCTTTAAAACCGTCATGGTGATGCCCAACATCGCCAAAATGACTTGTAACCAGGGTGTAGTTTCACTGACTCCTAAGAGCGGAGCCACCATATCAACCGGAATCGGGAAATCCCAACCCCCCAGGTATAAGACCGCCACGATTAGAGATGACAGCACCAAGTTGATGTATGAGGCCAAATAATACAGAGCAAACTTCATCCCCGAATATTCAGTCTGATAACCTGCAACCAGTTCTTCCTCAGCTTCAGGTAAGTCAAAGGGTAAACGTTCACACTCGGCTAGGGCTGCAATCCAGAAAATTAGGAATCCAACAGGTTGACGCCAGATATTCCACCCTAGAATCCCATAGCCAGACTGCTGATTGACGATATCCAAGGTACTCATACTATTGGAAATCATCACCACAGCCAGAACCGCTAAAGCCAGGGGAATTTCATAACTAATGGATTGGGCGACGGCCCTTAACCCTCCTAATAAAGAATATTTATTATTAGAGGCATAACCCGACATTAATAACCCAATCGGTTGAATACTAGAAAGGGCAATCCAGAGAAAAATAGCGGTTCCCAAATCCGTAATCACCATATTTTGTCCAAAGGGGACAATTAAATAGGACAAAAACACGGGAATTGACACAATAATTGGCCCCAAGGTAAATAACCAGGGGTCAGCATTAAAGGGAATCGTATCTTCCTTAAACAGTAATTTCAAACCATCTGCTAAAGGGGCTAAAATTCCCATCGGGCCCATATATTCGGGGCCGATTCGTTGTTGTGCTGCGGCGGAAATTTTCCGTTCTAGCCATACCGTTCCTAAAACACCAACGGTTGCAGACACAAGCATCAGTCCCATCGGCAGAGGTAGCCAAAACAATTTCGCCATCTCTAACGGTAGGCCCAGACCTGTGAGGCCCTCTACAAAACTTCCTTGTAAGTCAATTCCTGGGTTCATGAAATCAGTAATCAGTAATCAGTAATCAGTAATCAGTTAATCCGTGTAATCCGTATAATCAGCGATCAATCTTTACCGTAAACCAGTATAGCGTTTGACTGCCCTCAAAACTTTAGCTAAAACCGCATTCATCCCACACTGAATTACGAGGCGGGTAGATCGATGCTTCGCTGAGTACCGCCAAGAAATCAGTGTGGGATGAATGCGTGGCTGACTCCGGTACGGAGTCAGCCAATAGATGTAGAAAATAGGCGCTCAATTTATTCTCCAAATGATGTTAATATTAAGACCCAAGGAGGACAACTATGAGAATAGCATATCAATATAAATTGCGTCCAACAAAACAGCAAACCATCGAAATAGATAGATGGCTTGCCATGTTGTGTAGCCAATACAATTACTTATTGGCTGACCGATTTAATTGGTATGAGCAGAATCGCTGTCCTATCAATGCTTGTCCACTGATTTGTCACCTACGGGAACTACGAGACAACCCTGACTATTACAGCCAGAAAAAGACACTACCTCAACTCAAAAATACTCATCCTTGGTATGGAGAGATTTACTCTCAAGTTCTTCAGGATGTAGTCAAGCGAGTTAAGGTAACATTTGATCGCTTCTTGAAGGGTGACAGTAACGGGAAACGTAGTGGCAAGCCGAGGTTTAAACCTCGTAACCGTTACCGCACCTTTACTTATCCTCAGATGAAGGATGGGTGTTTAGACGGGAACCGGATCAACTTACCCATGCTGGGCAAGATTAAGGTTGTCTTACATCGTCCTGCCCCTGATAGTTTTAAAGTCAAAACTGCATCTATCACTAAGAAAGCTGATGGATATTACTTGACTCTTTCCCTTGAAGACAAAACAGTTCCAGAAATTAAACCGGATTTTAACCCTGACAAAATTACCGGGATTGATGTAGGACTGAAGGAATTTCTAACAACTTCTGAAGGCGAAACTGTTGAAGAACCTCATTATTATCGCTGGTCTCAAAAACGCTTACGGGTTCTCCAGAAGCGGGTATCTCGCCGTAAAAAAGGAAGTAATAGCAGACTTAAAGCAATTAAACAACTAGGGAAGCAACACAAGAAAGTTGCTGACAAAAGAAAAGATTTTCACTTCAAAACGGTGAATTGGCTGTTATCAAAATATGACGTAATTGCTTACGAAGATTTGAACGTCAAAGGTCTAGCTCGTACACGATTAGCTAAATCTGTGTTGGATGCTGGGTGGTCAAACTTCCTGTTGATACTGACAAACAAAGCCGAAAATGCTGGTTTGTTGGCTGTCCCTGTAAGCGCCCATAATACTTCACAAGATTGTTCCAAATGTGGTGAAAAAGTCCCTAAAAAGCTGCATATTCGTTGGCATGACTGC
>DMPJ01000156.1:0-1948 GCA_003456035.1 Planktothrix sp. UBA8402 | reverse complement strand
GAAGCCTACACCATACCTGTACTCACCGTTGGTGTAGGAGATGTCACCCTCATGAGTGAAAATTTACCTTGAATACGGCTACAAAAATCCTTTAAACGCTTTCACCTTCTAGGTTAATGGCACAGTTACGTTCGTGAATGGGAATATAGGTTTCATTATGGGCACCTGTATAAATTTGAGTCGGACGGAAGATGCGGTTTTTGGTGAGTTGTTCTTTCCAATGGGCTAACCAACCCGAAACCCGGGCGATCGCAAAAATGGGAGTAAATAAATCCGAGGGAATATTTAACTTGCGGTAAACCAGACCCGAATAGAAATCAACGTTAGGATAAATCCCTTTTTCCCCTAAACGATCGGCCACAACTCGTTCTAATTCCAAAGCAATTTCATAATATTCGTCATGGCCAAACTTCTGAAATAGCTGTTCTCCCAGTTGTTGCAAAATCGTCGCCCGGGGATCTTTAACTTTATAAACCCGATGTCCAAATCCCATGATTTTAGATTTTGTAGCAATCAAATTATCCACATAAGGGCCAACATTTTCCGCGGAACCAATTTCTTCCAACATGGTCAAAACTTCTTCATTCGCTCCTCCGTGTAATGGCCCAGCTAAGGTTCCTACCGCAGAAGCAACCACCGCATAGGGATCGGTGAGGGTGGAGGCTGTCACCATAGCCGAGAATGTAGAAGCGTTGATCGTGTGTTCAGCATGAAGGGTGAGACAAACATCCAAAACCCTGGCAGATAAAGGATCAGGTTCTCGTTCATTTAACATATAGAGAAAATTGGCGGAATAATCCAAATCATCCCGGGGTTGTACCGGATCATTCCCTTTTCTCATCAATTGGAAAGCTGCCACCATGGTCGGAATTTTAGCCAGTAACCGGACAACGGCTTCTCGAATATATTCGGGATTATCTAAAGCCCGACGAGAATAGAATAGTCCTAAAGCCGCCGCCGAGGTTTGTAGGGCGTCCATGGGATGTCCGGTTTCGGGAAAGCATTTCATCATGTCCCGAATTCGATATTTAATCCGTCGGTGATGGCGAATTTTATGTTCAAAGTCTGCTAATTCATCTTTGGTAGGGAGTTTCCCCCAAATCAGCAAATAGGAGGTTTCCAGAAAGGTACTANNGAGTTGTTCAATACCAATTCCTCGGTATTCCAAGATTCCGTTTTGTCCATCAACGTAGCTAATACTCGATAAGGTGGCCGGAACACCCTCAAGACCCGGTTTGAATTCACTAACGGCGGTCATAGAAGTTTATGGATGTGTGTGGATATTTACCAAGCTACATTACCAGAGCAATTGATAGTGTTTTCGTTTTGACAGGATTTTGTTAACAAAAATGCCTAGGGTGTTAACGGTTGGTGGTTGGTGGTTGATATCTCACTCCATACAAGGACACACAAAGTCACCAATGGACACTCGTGTTGATTAACCGGACGTGAACAAATTTCAGTGTCCAAACCCAACCCAAACTAGGTTTATCGGCTGAGAATACATCCCAATTTTGCTTGCGACTACTCCACAAAACGAAAAGATATAGTAATCCGCGCCAAGGTTGCTATAATTACCAATATTCAAAATTATGGGCGGTACAAGATTCGAACTTGTGGCCTCTTCCTTGTAAGGGAAGCACTCTACCACTGAGTTAACCGCCCGATTAACACGTTTGATGATTATAACATAAACTTTTAGAATTACAACCCCATTTTCGATGATTAATTATTTTACCCCATGCCATCAGGTCAAACCCACGACCGGATCACCCTTTGGAGCTTACCCTTTATTGCGGGTTTGACCTGGAGCCAAACTCGCAGCAGTCATCTAACCTTTTTGGTGACGGGGAGTTTCCTGTTTAGTGGCCTCATGTTTGGCCCGGATTTAGATATCGACTCCCAACAGTTTCAACGGTGGGGGATGTTGCGGTGTTTCTGGGTTCCC
>DMPJ01000505.1:336-2976 GCA_003456035.1 Planktothrix sp. UBA8402 | reverse complement strand
GCCAAAATGGCAACACAGACACCATCAAGCAAGCTAAATTAGGTAACAGAAAAACAAAAAACACTTACTTTAAAAAGGACAAAAGCCATGATTATTTCAGATCTGAACTACTTGGAAGCCGTTGAAGGAAACGTTGAAGGTGGCTATTTTTTGCCTAGTATCAACCAATCTTTTAAAGTGAAATTCAACGTAAAAGCTGGCGTAGATATTAGCGGTAATATTGCTGGTTCTGAAGCAATTGCAACAGCGGACGGCAAAAATACTTTGACCCAGGCAGTTACTCTGACCCAGACTACAAATAACTCCTCTTATTCTGATGCTACTTCTCTTTCTGGCACTGTTGGGGGTTCCTACTGTTGGTATTAGTAGTAAATCTGCTTTTTTGAACTGATAGCAATATATTGACTTATCAAAATAAACCAACGTCGGAACTTGAAATCCCTTTTCTGGCGTTGGATTTTATTGTTAACAACTAATATATTGCCAAGAAAAGACCTAAATATTACCTCTATTATTAGAATGACAATAGTACCAGGCTTTTTCCTAAAATTTCGCGTAAATCATCAAATATATTCAGTTTAAAAATGATTCACCGTCAAGTTATTATCAAACGGATAGTCTCACCGGATGCTAAAGTTATTGCGGAGGCTAAAAGCGTAGTCTCAACATCTGGTGATGGAGAAGATGAAATTAGTCAAAGCGTTTCTGTAAACGTTTCGTCTGATAGTAGTTCTAGCAGTTACGCCCAATCTAGCTCTAGCAGCAGTTCATCAACATCTAGTTGGTCTAATAGTTGTTCAATTTAATAAATTTAGTTTGCTTAAAACTTTTTGTGAGGTAGATATGAGCAGTTTCTTAATCATCTCTGACTTAAGTTATTTACAACCCATTACTGAAAGCAATATTGTATTAGGTGGTGGCAGCGTTTCCGCTAGTACAAATACCATAACAGCAACCGGGCTTGGATATGCCATAGCAGGCGCAGGTGCAGGTGCCATTGGTCAGACTACTTATACTAATGCTCAAACTAAGACAACTGTTAAAAACTTGAGTTTCCTTAACTATAGTAAAGCTACTGCAACAGCCACAGCCTATGCACAGACTGGAAACAAAACTGCATCATCTCAAAGTAGTGATACTTCAATTTCAATTGTAGTTACCAATCCTTAATAGAATAGTTTAGATCATCTGAAACTATTGCTAAACTGGCTCAACCACTTTTTATAGTTGAATTCGATTTTGTTAATAACTAATATCTGATTTTTTAACCCGCCTGCGCGGGTTTGGTCTGTGTAGCGACAGATTGAAATTCGTCGAATCTTAAAGAATGAAACGGTTTTATTTTTTTGTTTAAAAAATTGTGTTATATCTTCCCTAAACCCCTCAACCGCAGGGTCAAGGGTGGGGAAGGATTATTACTATTAAATCTCCAAGAGATTAAACAGGAAAAGATGTGAAAAGCGGATTTTTTAAATTTGATTCCGAAAAAATTTAACTCAGCTAAACGGAAAATTTTAAATTTCTCTTGAAATGTGATCAGGTTTAGTTCACTTTCCAAGGGCTATACAAATTCTCGACAACCTCTAAATGCCGAAATCCTCCCGAAACGCCCCGACCCATTTCAGGAATAGGCTCCAAATAAGTTAAGTCCCGAATTTTGCCAGCACCAGGAGGTGTAGTCTGGGTGTTAAGACTCGACTTAACAGATGTCGTATTACTTTGAGACTGAGAATTAGAATTATTATCCTTAGCCAGTCGGTTATAGGTGCGATAGGGAATATAATGCAGTGGATTATATCCAGCAAAACGCAGAATTAAAACACAAGCCCAAGAATATTTTCCCGATAAAATCGCATCTAGGATTTGTTCAAATTGTTCTTCACTCATTGCTTTAGCAACTTTCGAGTTATTGTAGGAATATTGAGCAGACATTTCTTGTACTCCTAATTGGTAAATAGTGTTTTACAAATCTATGCCATTTTTCTGCAATTGCAGAATGGGATTAAGTAGAATGTCCATAATCCGACGACGACGAATGATAATATCCGCACTAGCCGTTTGTCCAGATTTTAACTGAATTTTCTGATCCTGTTGCAAAACATAGTCTTTTTTTAACACTATTTCTAATTTGTAAACGGGGCCAACTGCTTGATCGACTTTTGTATCGGGTGAAATTGATCGAACTGTTCCTTCAAAAACCCCATAATTTTGATAGGGATAAGCATCAAATTTGACTTTAACAGACATTCCCATTTTCACGAATCCAGCTTTGTCATTCGGGAGACTAGCAGTTAAAATCATTGGTGCATTTTTGGGTGTAATTTCAGCCACGGTTTGTCCGGGTTGAATTACTTCTCCCACATTAAAAACATTCAAGGCAGAAATAACTCCATCAATGGGAGAATAGAGGTATCGTTCTTGAAGTTTAGCTTCAGCCGTTGTAATTAAATTTTGAGTTTCTGTAATTTTAGCTTTTAATTGAGTTACTTCTAACTCGGTTTGTTGAATTTTTTGCTGGGTTGCGACTTGAATTGTTTTGGCTTCCGCTTGTTTCTGGGCTAATTCCGCATTTAATCGTTCAATTTCAACTTGAGATTGTTTTAATTCTCCTTGAGATTGAGTGATTAATCGTTGTCGATC
>DMPJ01000505.1:0-307 GCA_003456035.1 Planktothrix sp. UBA8402 | reverse complement strand
GCTCGTTGTTGATCCCGCAGATTTTGTTCGGCTTGAAATAATAGGTCTTTAGAAATAGCACCACTTTCTAACAGAGGTTGTAGCCTTTCTAGTCGTTCTTTAGCCGCTAATTCTCCCTCCTGCAATTTTTCAATTAGGCTTTGAGTTTCTGCCTTTAATGGTTGTAAAGATTCAACTCGTTTTTGAGTTGCTGACGCTTCAAAATTGAGTTGACCTAGTAATCTTTGATCCGATGTAATTTGGCTTTCAACTCGTTCAATACTAGCCTGTTGAGATTGAAGTTGAGCGGTGGCGATCGCGGCTTGGG
>DMPJ01000343.1:5961-9016 GCA_003456035.1 Planktothrix sp. UBA8402 | reverse complement strand
CCCTGCTCCCCCTGCCAATATTTACGGATTTCATATAACTTATGTGGAGGTTGTGTCCATGTCTTTAACGCCATTGAGTCAAGCAATACAAGGGAATGCACTCGATAAAATTCGTTTAATTGCAACAGATATTGANNGGAAAATTTACAACGGATTTATTTCAAGCCTTGTTTAAATTAAAACAGGTTGAAATTCCGGTAATTTTAATTACAGGACGCTCTGCGGGATGGGTACAAGCCTTAAAAAATTATCTTCCCGTCACAGGTGCGATCGCCGAAAATGGCGGTTTATATTATCCCTTTGAGTCCGATCATCCTGAATTTTTAATATCTTTAAATTCCCGATCCCAACATCGTGAAAATTTAGCCACAGCCTTTCAAATTCTCAAAGTTCAATATCCCCATCTCCAAGCCTCCGCCGATAATCCTTTTCGGTTTACCGACTGGACATTTGACATTCAAAATATTAGTTTATCGGAAATTCAACTATTAACAGAACTCTGTACAGAATTAGGTTGGGGATTTACCTATAGTACCGTTCAAGGTCATATTAAACCTAAAAACCAAGATAAAGCAACCGGGTTATTAAAAGTAATTCAGCAATATTGGTCAGAGTTAAACCCGGAACAAATTCTCACCATTGGTGATAGTCCTAATGATCAAACTCTATTCAATTCTGAATTATTTCCTCAGTCTATTGGAGTCGCTAATATCTTAGAATATAGCGATCAATTAACCCATAAACCCCGTTATATAACCGCAGGTTCAGAAGTTGAGGGATTTTGTGAAATTGTTAATATTTTTTATCCTTTCTTAGTGACTTAGTGCCTTTGTGGTTCCTGCAAAAATCTACAACTAATTTTATGATCAGTTGTGCTATTATCGGCTCAATAATACTTTCTCCCCCACCCCTGCGATGAGTTACTGTGTGACCGTAGGATGCTCTCATCCAGAAAATCCAAACTCAGCCGAATATTGTCAAGGTTGTGGTCAATTATTATTACTTCAAAACCGTTATCTCGCCATAAAACCTTTAAGTAGAGGCGGTTTTGGTAGGACATTTTTGGCAATTGATCAACAAATTCCTTCCCATCCCTATTGTGTAATTAAACAATTCTTGGTTCAATATGAAAACCCCCAGGATTATCAAACCGCCGCGAAATTATTTCGTCAGGAAGCAGTACGTTTAGATCAATTGGGAAAACACCCCCAAATTCCCCAACTATTAGCTAATTTTGAACAAAATCAACAATTGTTTATTGTCCAAGAATATATCGAGGGAAAAACTCTATTTGATGAGTTAAAACAAGATGGATTATTTACAGAACAAAAAATCTGGCAAGTTTTAAAACAAATTCTCCCTATTTTACAATTTATTCATGAACAAAATATTATTCATCGAGATATTAAACCCGCTAATTTAATGCGGCGTTGTTCTCTCCCATCTGCTCCTGAAAACTCCTTAAATCCCGTTAATAATTTAACCCAAATTCCTCCTACTGTTCAAATGGGAGAACAAGAACAGGCTCAAATCAGTGCTAAACTAAAACAAAAGATTGGTGATATTTACTCAGAGGAAATTTCCTCAATAACAATTAGCAAAAATATCGGAGAAAATGAAATTGTTCTGATTGATTTTGGGATTGCTAAACTGTTAACAGGAACCGCGTTACTCCAGAGTGGAACAATTATCGGAACACCGGAATTTATGGCTCCTGAACAAATGAGAGGAACGGTTTATCCAGCTAGTGATTTATATAGTTTAGGGCTAACTTGTTTATATTTAATCACGGGAATTTCCCCAGGAAAATTATATGATGAACATAACGAAAAATGGAATTGGCGGAGCTATTTAACCCCTCAACAAATAATTAGCGATCGCTTAGAAACCATCTTAAATCGGTTAATTTCGACTACTATTAATCAGCGTTATAAATCTGCCGAAGAAGCCTTAAAAACGATTCAATATTCTGAAACTTCTTTAAATATCCCCATTAAACCTGTTATTCCGATTAAAAAAGTATCTCAAAAAGTTACTCAGACTATTACTAAAACTATTCCTAAACTTCCCAATTTACTAGATAGAATTAAACAAAACTTTTTTCCTAATCAATTAAATGATCCCTTAAAATCCGCCGTTGGTGTCGATTATACTAAACTCCAAGAATTGTTAGCTAAAAAACATTGGAAACAAGCGGATCAAGAAACTTGGGTTGTCTTGTGTCAAGCACTCAAAAAATCTAAAAAAACCTATCTACACCCCAAGGATTTAGAGAATTTACCCGGTGAAGATTTACGAACAATTAATCATCTCTGGGTAAAATATAGTAATGGAAAATTTGGATTTAGTATTCAAAATCAAATTTATCAAAAAGTAGAAAGAGATTATGGAAAATTTTGTCATCAAGTCGGATGGTTAACCTATAATCCCCATAATCCTGATTATGGTATAGAATATAAAATATCTGCTCCTGTCGGACATTTACCCACCCGTAATTGGATTATTTCCACCGGAAAATGGTGGCAACACTTAGAAATTTTAGCCGAAAAATTAGCAAGTTGTAAAATCAATTAAAACCCCGGTTTCTTTGAGAAACCGGGGTTTTGAATAATAAATATATGGTGCGTGCGNNGTTTCTTTGAGAAACCGGGGTTTTATGGTATAATTTATTTAGCAGAAATCGGTTGTACAAACTGTTGATTTGCTCGCACAAAACAATGAGAAGGTGCGGCGGTTTGATCGGTTTTTTCAACATAAATCCAAGGTTGTTGTTTCGTGTCATAAACCACACCAAACCCCGCCGGGCCTAAATTAATTTCAAAGTCCTGTCCTGCTGACAATTTTCCAACTACAGGCCAATTTTCAATATTTAATTCAGTTTTATTGCTAGGATTTTCTAACTGTGAATAAGTGGTATTTCCTAACATCCGACAATCAATTCCTTGAGGATTTGGGTTAGTCGCTTTCCAAGAAGAATGAGGCGATCTCCGATAATCTCCATTCGCCTGCGGTTGCAGAATAGACCCCCCCTGTGTCCCCCCCTTGGTAAGGGGAG
>DMPJ01000343.1:206-5954 GCA_003456035.1 Planktothrix sp. UBA8402 | reverse complement strand
TTACCAAGGGGGGGTTGGGGGGGTCTATTCGACGAATTTTGACAAGCGATCGCATTCACTCCCATTCCCGTTACAACTAACCCCAAACCCAAGGATAAAATCACCGATCTCAAATCATTTTTAGTGGTCATACAGGTATACACAACTCAACAGGTTCTCCAGTTAGACTAAAAGGTCTTACCTGGGTTATTTTCACTTTCACTTGTTGACCTTTCAATTCCGCTAAATTTCCAGAGAAAAAGGTTAAACGATTTCCCCTTGTCCGTCCCATAACTTGAGAAGGATCTTTAGAATTTGTTCCCTCGACTAACACTTCTTCAATTCTGTTAAAATAACGCTGTGAACGTTCAGCCGCCTTAACAGAAACTAAGCGATTTAATTGTTGTAAACGATCCGCTTTCACCTCCTCACTAAGTTGATTTTCCCACAACGCCGCCGGAGTTCCAGGACGGGGAGAATAAGCCGCCGTATTTAACAAATCAAAGCCAATATCATCAACTAATTTTAAGGTATTTTCAAACTGTTCCTCGGTTTCCCCAGGAAATCCCACAATGGCATCAGCACTAATAGAAGCATCGGGAATATATTCTCGAATTGTATTAATAATTTGGCGATATTTTTCTTGGGTATAACCCCTTGCCATTGCCTTCAAAAGCTGGTTATCTCCAGACTGAAATGGAATGTGAAAATGTTCACAAACTTTCGGTAATTCGGCACAAGCTCGAATCAATCTTTCCGTAAAATAACGGGGGTGACTGGTAGCAAACCGAATTCGTTCAATTCCTGGAACATCATGAATAAAATATAATAAATCCGTGAAGTTATATAAATGCCGACCTTCAGGAGTTGAACCGGGCAAATCGCGGCCGTAGGCATCAATATTTTGCCCTAATAATGTGATTTCTTTATATCCCAAACGGCTTAATTCTTCAATTTCAGATCGAATAGCTTCCGGTGTCCGAGATTGTTCAATACCGCGCACATTTGGAACCACACAATAGGTACAACGTTCATTACAACCATAAATCACATTCACCCAAGCCGTAACATCACTATCTCGACGGGGTTTAGTAATATCTTCGATGATTTCTATGGCTTCTGTGGCAACAATTTGATTACCTGCAAACACCTGTTCTAATAAGTCTTGTAAACGGTTAGCGTGTTGTGGCCCCATAACTAAATCTATTTCAGGAACCCGACGCAGTAAGGTTTCTCCTTCCTGTTGGGCAACACATCCCGCCACAATAGTGGTTAAATTTGGTTCTTCCTGTTTGCGTTTTGCCTGTCTTCCTAAATAGGAATAAACCTTTTGTTCGGCGTTATCTCGAATCGTACAAGTATTATAAAGAATCACATTAGCATCATTGGGATCTTCGGTAAAATCAAATCCCATTTCTTCTAAAACACCAGCCATGCGTTCCGAGTCGGCTTTGTTCATCTGACAGCCGAAAGTTGTAATATGATAACGTTGGGAATTTGTATTCATCGAATTTCAGAAGTCTCCTATCTCTATAAAAAGGTTAATTCTGCCTTTCTATAGAGTTGATTATAATTCATTTTGTCTATTTTTGTGACATTTAACGTTTAAAACCATGAAACCCAAACAGATTGTTTACACGGTAGCTGCTATTTCGATTGTTGGGTCTTTCCTGTTAACGACTCAAAATCCGGCGTTAGAATTATCATTTTTAACGGGATTTTTATTAGCAATTTTAACTAAAGGAATCAGAAAACGACGTTCTGTATCTAAAGATATTTGAAGATTATTCTTGAAACTGGCAATGATGCTGAATTTGGAAAAATTATCACAAATTCAATATCATCGCTTATACTAAAATTATACCATCAATCATTTTAGGTACAACCCTGATGAGTGTTCTGATTCCTGATGAGATCCTCCGAGCCACAAAGATGACTGAGGATGAATTGAAGTTAGAGATTGCTATTTTGCTATATCAGCAAGAAAAAATTAGTAGTGGTAAAGCTCGGACTTGGACTAAGCTCACTGTGATTGAGTTTCAACATGAACTTGCTAAAAGAGGTTTGTTTATCAACTATGGCGTAGAGGATTTTGAAACAGATATAAAAACATTGCAATCAATGGAGTTATTGTGATTGTTGTTAGCGATACTTCACCTATTACCAATTTAGCAGCAATTGGGCAATTAGAATTACTGGAAAAACTTTATACTCGTGTACTCATTCCCACAGCCGTTTATAATGAAATGGTAGGAGTTAAACATCTAGTTCCTGGTGCTGTAGAAGTTCAAACATTACCTTGGATTATAACTCAATCTGTGAGCAATTATAAGCGAGTAACAGAAATATTAGAAAGCCAAGAAAATATTGATTTGGGTGAAGCTGAAGCGATTGTACTCACTTTAGAATTAAGTGCAGACCTTCTGTTAATGGATGAACGTCGAGGTAGATTATTAGCAGCAGAATATAGGTTAAAAGTAACAGGTTTACTAGGGGTATTACTACAAGCTAAACGGAATGGTTTGCTCTTAACTCTTAAACCGCTTCTTGACCAACTAATTGATGAAGCGGACTTTCGAGTTAGTCACGAGTTATACACAACTATTTTGCAAGCTGCGGGTGAGTAACCTACTCATAGAAAGATCATGAAAACCTCTAAAAACGTTGTCTATACTTAACTAAGTTTTAGAAGTTTTCATTGAACCACTTTTGACTAAAAAAAATAATTTAGAGTTAAACCTCTCCCATATCTAAACCCAAAGCTTCAGCAATTTGTTCATTCGGTAACCCCATTTCTCGTAACCGAGGAATAGCGTTACGCCGAGATTGTTCAGCCAATTCCGCCCTTAAATGTTCCTTTTCAGCCCGTTCTTTTCCGGTGGGAATAATCACCCCTTGGTAATCACACCACCGTAACCAAAAATCCTGTTTTTCTTCATAGATTCCTGACCAAATCGTTAATCCTAAACCAACTTGTTCCAACCAAAATATTGATTGATTTTCAATTTCTGTTGTTTCTAATAATTGATAGTGTCCCTCGCGTAGAACATAAACTCGTAATAAAATATCGCCCAATTGTTGTAACGGGTCAAACACAACATAATAGGTGACACGCATCCGTGCATAATTAATTAACTTACTACCGAGTTCATTTCCTTCTTGATTAGAAACAATTTCAATCACCACATCGGGCGGTTTCCCAAACTCCCAAATAAAATAAGTCCGATTTCGTTTTTCTCGAAAATCTGGCGGAACTTCAACATCTAAAGATAAAAATACATCGGGTACAATTGGAGGATGACGGAGTGCATAGAAAATACCCACATTTGCATCAGCTAAAAATGTTGAATTTTCTCCTAATCTTTGCCAAGAACTATATAAACATTCAACTAATAAACGCTGTAACTTTGCAGATAGAAAATTATCCACAGGAGTATCATCCTCGGTAATAACTTCAGTTAAATCAATAGTCGGATCTTGAACAGGTGTGACAGACATAATAATTCATGCTATCTGTTTATAGACTATTATAGCAAATTATTTGAGAAACTTGAAGTCCGGTTCCCCCTTTTTTAAGGGGGGTTAGGGGGGATCAAAGGTTTAGCTAATACTGCGTTTAACGTAATTATTAACATTAATATCTATTGATAAACGCAGCTAATCCTATGTTTAATGGTGGTTATTTTTCAGGTTTAAAACCAAATACTTTGGCATAAAAACCAAATTCACCATCAATAGCACGTTTAATATTTTCCGCTTTTCTGAAGCCATGTTGCTCTCCTTCAAACAGAACATATTCCACCGTAACTCCTTTAGCTTTTAACGCTTCTATCATCATTTCTGCTTGGTTGGGAGGCACAATTTTATCCTCTGATCCTTGAAAGAATATTACCGGACAGGATAATTGATCAACAGAATAAATCGGAGAACGCTGTTGATAAATAGCCTTTTCTTCAGGATAAACCCCAATTAAACCATCCAAATAACGGGATTCAAATTTATGGGTATCCGTTGCTAAAGATTCTAAATCACTTACTCCATAATAACTCGCCCCCGCCTTAAATACATCCTTAAATGTTAAAGCACATAAAGTAGTATAACCGCCCGCACTTCCACCCGCAATTGCCATCCGATTTCCGTCCACTAAACCCTGTTCTGCCAGATATTTTGCCCCATTACAACAATCATCAACATCGACAATTCCCCAACTTTTATTTAAGCGTTGGCGGTACTCCCGTCCGTAACCTGTACTTCCCCCATAATTGACATCTAAAACTGCAAATCCTCGACTCGTCCAATATTGATTTTTTAAGCTCAAACTGCTAGAAGTTGCCGCCGTTGGCCCACCATGACTTTTAACTACTAAAGGCGGTTTTTCTGCTTCTGAAACTTGATAATCTTTGTTTTGAGGAGGATAGAAAAATCCATAGGCAGTTTTCCCGTTTTCTGTGGGAAATTCTATCGGTTGAGGTACGGATAAATAGCCTTTATCTAGTACAATTTGACTAGAACGTCTTAATACTTCTAGTTCTCCGGTGTCTAAATTCAGTTTAACAATGGCACTGCTTTCCGTGGGAGAACTGCCAATAAATAAGACTTGATTTCCCGAAACTGTTAAGGAATCAATTGCTGTGTAGGGGGTGTTAATGTCCTGCAATTGTAGAGTTTTAGTATCTAAACTTGCTAGATACCAATTCCCATTTTTACTGTAGGTACAAATAATCTTTTCTGCGGAACTAAACCCATAAGTTGACATTCCAAAAACCCACAGGGGTAAACCAAATTCTGCCGATATTGGATATAATGTTTCTATCTTCCCAGTATAGCGATATAAGTTCCACCAATTAGAGCGATCGCTAACAAAATATAATACTCCATCCGGCGACCATTGGGGTTGAAAAATAGATTCTTCTAAACCCCCCGCAATTAATAGTTTTTCTCCTAACAAACCATCGGAATTAACATCAGCAACCCATAATTCTGTACCATCCCAAGGCATATTCGGATGATTCCATGAAATCCAAGATAATTTGTTACCATCAGGGCTTAAACGGGGAAAGGCATAAAAATCATTGCCCTCGACTAAAACCCGAATATCCTCACTATTATTCAGATTAATACTAACAATTGTATTAACAGCTTCTCCCCCTTGAGTATGGTCTTCTCGGACACAAATTAAGCGTTGATTTTGAGCATCAATTACCCCATCTGCATAACGATATTCACCTTCTGGAGTAATAGGGTTGGGAGTAATTTGATAGGGGGTATTTTCCCCTTGAATTTTCTGTTGATAAAGACGTTGATCAACAAAATTAGAAAAATAAACCTTTCCTTGGTTAACAATATAGGAACCTCCCCCATATTCATGAACACGAGTTCTAACGTTAAAAGATTGAGGAGTAACATCATTTAATTGATGATCAGGTGTCAGACGAACAATAACGCTGCGTCCCGCTTCCGATGGCCGTCCTTCTATCCAATAAATATTATCCCCATCCCAGGTTAAACCACCGAGTCCAACGGTTCCTTCTACCATTAAATCGGCGGTAATGGGAGATTTCCAAGACCCGTATTGTGACGTTTTTTTGCTCATATTTTGATTATCTGATTTTTGACAATATTAAAAATTTTAACACTTAGTTGGGCGGGTTGATTTGGGTTAATTATTATTAACCTAAATCTCTTTGTAGTGCGAGCGTCCTCGCTCGCTGGTAGCTCTCTTAGACAACCGACATTTATAGGCGGTGCGTGCGCTTCGATACCCGCACC
>DMPJ01000343.1:0-161 GCA_003456035.1 Planktothrix sp. UBA8402 | reverse complement strand
TGACAAATCTGACAAATAATCTTTCTAAACCCGCCCCACCCCACCAAAATTTAATGTTAATAAAACGGGGTTGATATTGATTCTTGTTACGGGGGTTGGGCGGGTTTATTTAGATTTATTATTATTAACAAATATCCTGGCGAACCCGCCCCTACATTCGG
>DMPJ01000443.1:8363-8753 GCA_003456035.1 Planktothrix sp. UBA8402 | reverse complement strand
ACCGATACCAACACCGATACCAACTCCTAGCCCAACTCCAACTCCGATAACTGGGCAAAACCCTCAGTGTAATATCTGTTTACCCCAGCCTGAACTTCCGCAGGTGGTGTTCCCTCAAGCGCCAATACTGGGTTTAATTTCTCCCAACCCAACCTCAAATATCCTTAATAGCACAGAGAATAACGATATTGTGACCGGGACAGTTTCCGATCAAAGCATCTTTACCTTTGGCGGAGATGATTTAATTACAGCCTTTACAGGGAATGAAAATGTCTACGCTGGCGAAGGGAATGATACCGTTGATGCTTTATCCGGTAATGATTGGGTTGAAGGAGGACTCGGTGATGATCTGATCCGGGGTAGTTATGGCAACGATACCCTTCAAGGTCA
>DMPJ01000443.1:398-8251 GCA_003456035.1 Planktothrix sp. UBA8402 | reverse complement strand
CAAAATGATGACCTAATTTTTGGAGATCACGGCAACGATACCCTCTACGGCGACAGTGGGAATGATACCTTGATTGGTAGTCCCACTGATGCTTGGGTCAATGAAGCCCAGGATATTGATGTCCTCTATGGCTACACAGGAGATGATTTACTCCAAGGAGGCATCGGCAACGATACGGTTTATGGTGGCCCAGGCCATGATTTTGTCTTAGGGGGCCAAGGTGACGATCTTCTCCGAGGTGAGTTAGGCAAAGATACAATTTATGGAGATCAAGGCAATGACACCCTATTTGGTGACAACCTGAATATCGACGGTGAAACCGATCCCCTGAGTAATGACGGAGATGGCCCTGACCTGCTCTGGGGCGGAGCCGGAAATGATCTTATATATGGCAACCGCAATAACGACACCCTGATCGGCGGTGAGCAAAATGATACGGCCTATGGCGGTGAACAGGATGATATGCTCTATGGAGATGCTGGAAATGATCTGCTGTTCGGTGACCAAGGTACCGATATCCTCTGCGGAGGCGACGGCGACGATACTCTCTATGGTAGTGTCGGAGGTAAGAATAACCTTGGTAATAGTTCTGACCGAGATCAATTAAGTGGCGGTGCCGGGAATGACCTAATTTTGGCTAATCAGGGAGAAAATATACTCTGTGGTGGTGATGACAATGATACCCTCTACAGTGGACAACAAAATGATACCTTGGGCGGTGGCGCCGGGGATGATTGGTTATTTGGGGATCTCGGTGATGATCTGATCAGTGGTGGAACTGGTAGCGATCGCTTTGTTATGGCTGCTGATACAGGTTTCGACCAGATTATTGATTTCCAAGTCGGACAAGATATCTTAATTTTGTCTCAGGGCCTAACTTTCAATCAACTGACAATTATCCCAGAGGGAACTTCTACCTTAATTCGCGTCGGAGATCAATCCTTAGCGCGTCTGGCGGGTGTACAGGCAGATTTAATTACTTCTAATACCTTTGGGATCTTGAGTTAAGCTAGAGGGTAGCGAATACAAGCCCGTACTATCTGTGACTCGATCTCCTAATTCCCAAAAGTTGATTTTTTCCTACCTGTTTGCGTCCATAACCAGCCTACTGGTATTGTTATGGACACTCAGGGGTCTATCAATTTTAGCTTTTATCCCTGGTTATGTGATTTGGATTTTGCTATTTCTATCTATTGCTACTGGAATTCTACGTTCACTAAGCCGATAAACTTGAGTTTCTAGGTTCTACACCCCAATATTACCAGCGTTGTAGCCATTACCAGACCTGTAATAGATCTTCCCAATTGCTGTAATATTGCATGAAGGACAAAAAATTTTCAAATGTTGTTGTAGACCATGAAGGATAGGACATGACCCAAGTTATTCTGGGTGAAAATGAACAGCTAGAATCAGCCCTAAGACGTTTTAAGAGGGAAGTTTCTAATGCTGGTATTTTGGCAGATGTTAGAAAAAACCGTCACTTTGAAACCCCTCCAGAGAAGCGTAAGCGCAAAGCCATCGCTAATCAACGTCAAAGACGTGCTTTCCGCAAAAAAGGGACATCATAGTTTCAGTTGTTTCCAAACTTAAAACCTGCCTTTGTATCTACCGCGCCACAACTCCCGCTTAATGTCTGATGGACAAAGCCGGGAGTTGAATTAGTGGATTTTGCTTTTTTATCAGGTTGAATTTTTTTTTCTCATCGCATCTCCCACAATAACATTAAGTTGGGCTCCCAGAAGCATAATTAATGAACTAATTTGTAGCCACAATAACAAGACAATAAAAGCACCAATTGTGCCATAAGTAATATTAAATTTGCCAAAATAGTAAACATACAAACGAAATAAATTAGAAACTAAAGCCCACAATACTGATGCTAAAATAGCTCCAGGCATCATGGGAGTTCCGGGTTTTCGGTAATTAGGCGCGTAACGATAAATAAAAGCATAATTGGTAGAAACAATTCCCAAGGTAATCGGCCATCGTAGTTTTTGCCAGGTTTCTAATAGGGTTGATTCTAATAAACAATTCTGTACTGGCGGTTGAATCATGCAAATAGCTAAATCTTCTAAAGCACAGTTTCCGATGGTTTCAATCATACAACTTTGACGAGCAATTCCTTCCACAATCAAGTCACTAACTAATACTAATGCCGATGCTAAAATTAATAATAATAGTGTTCCTAATGCTAAGGACAAGGCAATTAATTTATTTTTCCAAAAAGGTCTAACATGAGTCTTTTCCACCCGATGAATATGATTTAAGACCGTCATCGCTGCACCAATAACACCGGAAAAAACCCACAAAGAGACGATAAAACTAACCGAGAGTAAACCCGAACTCGGAGTTAGAGATAAATGATCAATTCCATTTCTAATTAAATTCTGGACATCTTCTGGCACAATTTGACTTAGTAAATTTGCCATTTGATAGAGTTCCGTTTGCAATAATTCAAAGGAACTTAAGGCAATTAATAGGGCTAATACCGCCGGAAATAATGCTAAGGTAGCATGATAAGCCATTTCCGCAGCAAAACCCGGTAGACGCTGTTCTACGGTCGCCTGAATCAGTTTTTTAAAGGTTGTGGGATTCAAATATAGAAAGAAACGGAAAAAACGAATCATCCGTCGATGAGTTCTTTTGATCTGTTTAATTAGGATGGGAAACAGGACAATTAATTTATCCGCCACGAGATTAGCACTACGATCAATTAGTTTAACAAAATGGGTGTGAATAGAACAAGGTCGCCACTTCAACGATTTCAGATTTCGCCAGAACATCAAAAAGCTGGCTATGCTCATAAATATTTGGGATCGATACTCTATTCCTAATTTACTAGACTTGGGAAAGATTTTGTCAAAAAATAAGATTTTTTTAAGTTCAGAATTGGTTTAGGATCAAATAGTTGTTAATTTAATCAAACATGAAAGACACTTTTTTACACACTAAACCTGAATATTCTCCCTTTTCTCGATATTGGTTATTTGATCCCAAGATAACTTTTCTTAATCATGGTGCTTTTGGTGCTTGTCCGATTCCTGTGTTAGATGCTCAAGATCAATTTCGACAACAACTTGAACAACAACCTTGTCATTATTATGCCCGAAAATATGAAATTTTACTCGATCATGCTAGAGTTGAATTAGCTAATTTTGTCGGAGCAAATCCAGAGGAGTTAGTATTTGTTCCCAATGCGACAACCGGGGTAAATACGGTTTTGCGATCGCTGATTTTCTCGGAACAAGATGAATTACTTACCACCAATCACGAATATAATGCTTGTCGAAATGTATTGGATTTTGTTGCTAGTCGCACCGGGGCTAAAATTATTATAGCAGATATTCCTTTTCCTGTCAATTCATCTGCACAAATTATTGATGCGATCATGGAAAAAGTTTCTCCTCGAACAAAATTAGTTTTAATCGATCATATTACCAGCCAAACCGGGTTAATTTTTCCAATTCAAGAAATTATTAAAAAATTAACTAATTTAGGAATAGATACTTTAGTTGATGGTGCCCACGCACCCGGAATGTTAGAGCTAAACTTACAAGCAATTGGGGCAACTTACTATACTGGAAATTGTCATAAATGGTTATCTGCACCCAAGGGAGCCGCGTTTTTATGTGTACAACAGAATAAACAATCATTAATTCGTCCGGTGACAATTAGTCATGGAGCTAATTCTACCCGAAGCGATCGTTCTCGATTTTTATTGGAATTTGACTGGACAGGAACCCCCGACCCCAGTGCTTATTTATCTATTCCTGAAGCAATTAAATTCATGGGTTCTCTGTTACCTGGAGGTTGGTCAGAATTAATTAAAATTAATCATAATTTAGCGATAAATGCCCGAAAGTTATTATCAGAAAAAATAGGAATAACTTTATCCTGTCCTGATGATATGATCGGTTCAATGGCAGTTTTACCTTTAGGGAAAAAATGGCAAAATTATTCTGATTTGAATCAAAAACTTTGGGAAGACTATCAAATTGAAGTTCCGATCATGCCTTGGGAAGATCAAACTAAACCTTTAATGAGAATTTCTGCCCAAATTTATAATAGTCTATCTCAATATCAATATTTGGCAGAAGTTTTATTAGGGTTATAAGGGTATGCAATTAGGTTGAGTTAAATTAAGATGCGCCACATCGCAACAACGGGGGTATGATTTAAGGTAGAGTTAATTAAAGTTGAGAGAAAAATAATGCAAGAAGCCAGAAATGTTTTAGGCGGAAAACTGGAATTGTGTTGCTCCGATCCGATGACCGGATTTTACCGGGATGGGTTTTGTTACACTGGAGGACAGGACTTGGGTGTTCATGTCATCTGCGCCCAAGTTACTACAGAATTCCTGGAATATACAAAAGCCCAAGGAAATGACCTTAGCACCCCCGTCCCGGCTTTTGGGTTTCCGGGGTTAAAATCGGGGGATCGGTGGTGTTTGTGTGCCTCCCGTTGGCAAGCAGCACTGGCTGCGGGAGTCGCGCCCCCGGTGGTGTTAGAATCAACCCATGCTAGAGCGTTGGAAGTGGTTGATCTGAATCAGTTGCAACAATATGCCGTTCAGGGTTAGCTGAAAACGATATAGTAAGAGATTGAAATTATTAACTGTTTTTGAGATCCTATGTTCACCGTAGACATTATTGTTAAATACACTCCCACCCCTTTATCCATTCAAAAAAAATCGGCTGAGGATGCCCAAGCTGCTTACAATCAGATTTTAGACGCACTGCGGGGGGGAAATTCCCAGGTCTTAGAACTGACTTGCGATAAAATCACAGATAAGAAACTGGCAATTCTTAGTAGTGAGATTTCTGCGGTACAAATTTCCGATAAAACCGGGGGTAATGCCACAGGAAGAGCTCCTGGTTTTGTTGGTGCAAAGGCAGAATAGAGGAAACTACAACCAGCATGGAATCTTCCAGTCCAGCGATACGGGTACGAGAACTATGCTTTAGTTGGCCAAGCGGGGCGCAGGTCTTAAAATCCTGTTCCCTGGATGTTCCTAAAGGTGAGTTTTGGATGCTTTTAGGAACAAATGGCAGTGGGAAATCCACTTTACTGAGATTATTGGCGGGTTTGTTAAAAACCAAATCGGGAGAAATACAACTTCAAGGACGAGTGGGGTTTGTGTTTCAAAATCCTGATCATCAGTTAGTGATGCCAACGGTAGGGGCGGATGTGGCGTTTGGATTAGTTGAGGATAAGTTACCCTGGATAGAAGTTAAACAACGGGTAGAAGATGCCTTAACTGCGGTGAAATTATTGGAGTTACAACGGCGTCCGATTTATGCTTTAAGTGGGGGTCAAAAACAACGAATTGCGATCGCTGGAGCTTTAGCTAGACATTGCGAGGTATTATTATTAGATGAACCCACTGCTTTATTAGATCCTGATAGTCAAAATGATTTAGTGATTGAAGTCAAACGGTTAGTGAAAACTAGAGGCTTAACTGCATTGTGGGTAACACACCGTTTAGAGGAATTGAATTATAGTGATGGGGCGTTTTTATTAGAAAATGGTCAAGTGATAGGTCAAGGAGATCCGGAACCGTTGAAACAACGATTAATGCAAAAAGAGTTAAAGAGTTAGTCAGTCTAATCAATTTTATTTAATTAAGAGTTAGGCTTAATTTAACCACAAAGACACAAAGATACAAAGAAGTTCTAATAACCCCAAAAACTTATGAAAACTATTGCTGAAATTAACGATAAAATTCTTCAACGTCGTGCCATTGTTTGGACAGTGGAGGAACTCAAAGCTAAAGTCAACCCCGATAATATTGCCCAAATTGCTGAAGAAGTCGATGTAATTACCACCGGAACATTTGAACCGATGGAAGCTTCTGGTGCTGTAATTAATTTAGGTCATACCGATCCCCCGATTAATATTAAAACCTGTTGGTTGGATGGAGTTCCGGCTTATAGTGGCTTTGGGGCGGTAGATTTGTATTTGGGTGCGGCGCAAATGATCGAAGACACCGAGGAGTTCGCCGAACGCGGTGGAGGTCATGTTATTGAAGATTTAATCGCCGGAAAACCTATTCATCTGAAAGCATCTGGAGTGGTGTCTGACTGCTATCCTAGGAGTTCTTTTGAAACCACTATTACCAGGGATACGATTAACCAATTTTACCTATTTAATCCTCGAAATCTCTATCAAAATTTTATTGTTGGGGTGAATGGAGGCGATCACCCTATTTATACTTATCTTGGCCCCCTACAACCCTATTTAGGAAATGCAGTTTATTCTAATCCCGGGGCGATCGGCCCGTTACTTAATGATCCTGATTTACAATTAATTGGAATTGGGACTAAAATTTTTATGGGAGGAGGAATTGGCTATATTACTTGGGAAGGAACCCAACATTTTCCCCTACAAAAACGCTTAGAAAATCGCACTCCGATTGGCCCGGCGGCGACATTAGCTTTAATTGGAGATGCTAAACAAATGAACCCCTATTGGGTACGCGGTTGTTATTTTAAAAATTATGGCCCTTCATTAATGTTAGGTGTGGGAATTCCTTTACCTGTTTTGAATCAAGAAGTCATTGTTCGTTGTGCAGTTTCTGATCAAGATATTGTGGCGCCTGTAATTGATTTTGCTATTCCTCGACGGGTGCGTCCTACCTTTGGTTTAGTGACTTACAGTCAACTGAAAAAAGGCAAAATTGACCTAGAAGGAAAAAATATTAAAACCGCTCCCCTAGCCAGTATTTCCCGTTCTCGTGAAATTGCCAAAGAATTAAAAAAATGGATTGAATCTGGAAGTTTTACCCTCACAGAACCCGTTGCTTCTATTTCTCAAGACCGATCTTTTCTTCCCCAAAATGTTTGGGGTTCTCAAATTAGTTTGGATTGAAACTGTCTTAGAATTACGAATTAAAAATTACGAATTCNNAATTCGTAATTCGTAATTAATTAGCTTTCTTCTGATGAAGATTTCCGTTTTAACGGTTTAGCAATGGGTTCCCGACGCTCAGGGGGCGGAGCATCATCCGATTGGAATTTTGGTTTATAGGGAGGACGATATCCAGTGTTAAACTGATCTTGACCGGATTGTCTTCTGGGGCCACCTTTTGAGAACGGGGGTCGGCGTTTTTTAGTCGGAATTATGCCGATATCATGGCTTTCTTGGATCACCAAATAATCTTCGCGTAACTGAANNTGAACGTGCAAATCCCAGAAATGACCGACGGCTCTCATCCCAGCAATACCCAGGAGTTTCAGTTTAAAAAACTTGGGTTTATCCTCATCTTTGCGGGGAGCTTGACGAATTTTAACAATCACATACTTCTCAACATCTTGAGATTGATAAACAACCTCGCCACGAATGGAAAAATAGCCCTGCTGAACATTCGCTAATGCAGCCGTTTTATCCCCGGATTCTGCTAATTTGGNNTGGAGTAGAATCTAGGGGTAAAGATTCATCAGAACTGAGGGTTTGTGGTTCCCAAACTCCCATAATTTGAACGTGTAAATTATCTTCTTCCTGGCGGGTACGGGGGTAAACAACCCAAAGATGATCTTCATCTAAGTCAATATGTTTTTTGACTAAACTCATGACCCGACCTAATAACACAGCATCGAGAAGTTTACCTTCACTGGTGAGTAATGTTCCTTGGGTAAACTGATCCGCAGAAGCAATATATCGGCCATGAACTAATCCAATCGCACGATATTGACGGGCTTCACTAGGGGGCGGAATTGGCGTTACCAACAGACGTTCTATAGATTCAGGGGATTCTGGATCTATTTCTACGGTTTCATCGTTTTGAGCCTCTACAGACGCGCTATCACTCGTGTCTACAGGGGGCGTTACTAGAGCATCCTCTGGTTCTGGGGGTG
>DMPJ01000443.1:0-371 GCA_003456035.1 Planktothrix sp. UBA8402 | reverse complement strand
GTTTCTGGCGTTTCTGGCGTTTCTAAGATTGCACTTTCACTTTCGTTAGGTGAATCAATTGGCACATCTTGAGACTTATTCACGGCGGGCTCACTAGCTGGAGTTGAGCGAGAAGAACGTTTTGATGCTTTGGAACGATTCGGAGAAGGACTCATAAAACCTCTTAGCGGAGACACATCCAGTTTTTGACACTCTCACTGTCTAAAGACACTGAGATTCTAACTTCAACCTAGATACGTGCTGCGTCCAGACTTTCATCAAGAAGAGTAGAGGTTTCTAGTCCATTAGCGTTACTTTGGAGATGCCCTCTCCTAGCTTGTTTACCAAGATTAAGAATATTAATAGCTGCATTTGTATCTCTATGCAACTCA
>DMPJ01000285.1:5176-13848 GCA_003456035.1 Planktothrix sp. UBA8402 | reverse complement strand
CATTTTTTCGCTTTGAATTAATTGGGCTTGGGTATGTTTGAGTTGGTTTAAAGTTTGTTCTAAACGTAAATTTTTCTCGTTGAGTTGTTGGGTACGTTCTTGAACTTTATTCTCAACGGAGGCATATAATAAGGCATTTTCTAAAGAAACCGCAGCTTGAGAAGATAGTAAGTTTAAAACTTCAATTCGCTCGGAGGTGAAAGCTCCGGCTGTTAAGTTATTTTCTAAATATAAAATTCCTAAAATTTTGCCTTGGCTAATAATAGGAGTACATAAAATAGATTTAATTTGATTGGTATTAATATAGGGATCATGAGTAAATTGTCCTTCTAGGGTGGCATTCATTAATACTACATCTTGACCTGTTCTTTCCACATAATAAATTACAGTTAATGGTAAATTATGGCAGGTTTCAACAGGAATTTTAGGATGAACAATGACTGCTTCGGTATCCGCAGAAGCCTCAGCTTCAATAACTAATTGGTTATGATTATATAAAATCAAAAATCCTTTTTGAGCCCCGGCATTTTCAATCACAATTTTCATTAAGTTAGCTAACAATTTTTCTAAAACAATTTCTCGTGAAATAGCTTGAGATGCTTTAATTACTGTGTTTAAATCTAATAAAGCTAAACTACTACCATGGGAGGTACTCAGGGTAATTGATTGCGGTTTAAATAAGGAAGGTTTAAGGGTGGCTAAATATTTGAGTTGAGGATATTGGTTTTCTAACTGTTCGACTTTGCGAATTGCACCCCAACGTTGATAACTATAATAGGCTTCTCTGAGGTGAATATTGGCATATTTAAGTTTATCCTGATTGATCCAAAATTTAGCTGTGAGTTCATTACTTAAGCCAACATTTTGAATAAATCCTGCTTCTTGTGCTGTGGCGATCGCTTGTTCATATAAATCAATTGCTGCAAAGGAATGTTGAGAAATTCGAGCTAATTCTGCTTCAACTAAGAGATATTTAGATAAGAAATTTGTCGGACAGTTATCTGACCAAATTTTAAATTTTTCTTGATTACTTTTAATTTTTTCTAAAAACTGCTGTTGTTGCGATGCGGGAACTCTTTCTAAATTAGCAATTAAAATTAAAGCGGAATAAAAATAATATTCTGTAACCGAAATTAACCCTAGAATAAATGGCAACAATTCCTCTACTTCTAAGGTTAATTTTAAGGCTTGTTCTACCTCACCATATAAATATAGAACTTGCAGTTTAAAAATTTTGTAAAGACATAAGGAATAGAATTTCTGATTTTTTTGGCTTCTATCAATATAATCCGCTTCCGGGATTTCTAAAGCGTCAAAAGATAATAAATCAGGAGTTTCACCAATTAAATTAAGCAGAATTCCTCGGAGTCCTGTTAAGGTATCAATCACCAGATGATTTTCAGTTTTATAGGCAAATTTCAAATAGTTTTTAACTTCAATTAAAAATTTAGGCAAGTTTACACCCTGCGCCATTAAATTTAAAGATTGATTATTTAATAAATAACCAGCATATTGTAAATCTCCTGAATCTAAAGCGGATTGATAACCTTCATGACCTAAAACATTTGAGTTCTTAATTGGTTCTAACCAATAGTTGAGACAACTGATTAAGGATGCAGACACTTTATAGACGGGATAATTCCATTTTTTATTCAGTTTTAATCCCAGTTGACCTAATTCATAAGCGGTTTGATATTGATTAAAAATTGTAGCGAGTAGAATCCCATAGGTCGCATAGAAAAATCCGGCTTCTGGAGAATATCCCGATGCGATCGCAACTTTTACACCATTGAGAATTACAACTGTCCATAAACTAGGATTACTTACATAGGCTGATGGTGCTATATTATGGAGTAATTTTAAGGTAATTTTTTTCTCCAGTTCAACAATTAGACTTTGCTCAAATAAACTAGATAAATTATTAATATTAATCGAGTTTTGTAGAGACTCTAATTCCTGGGGAATCACCGTTTGTAGGTTTTCTGTGGGTAAATCTAAGCCAAATAAAGCTAAGGCTTTAATTCCAGCATTGATAGAATCTTCATATTTTAATTGTAGGGTATATTGAATTAAAAGCAGATTATAAACTTCGGCTTTTTCTAAATTTGATTGAGACTTTTGTAAAATTAATTTAATTAGGGTTTCACTTTCAGCAAAATTCCCATTTAAGTATTCAATTTCTGCCCGTTCTCGATAAAGCGAAAAGGCTAAAGAATAATGTTCAACCCAAATATTATCGGGTAAAATTTCAATTCCGGCGATTAAATATTCCCGGGCGGCACTATAAGCGGTGGCATCTTTGGCTTTTTTTCCGGCTTCTAAGTTTAAACTTGCTAATTGTAGTTGTTCCTGTTCATCCGTAATTAAAGACCGACCAACATTGAGGTGATCAACTAAATCAAATACCCTTTCTAACCAATATTGGGGCGGTGTATTTGCTAATAATAATCGACCAATAGTTAGGTGAACGGATTTTTTTTGAGAGTCAGCAATTAAGGAATAGGCAGCTTGTTGAACGCGGTCATGGAGAAATTGATAATTTAGAACTAAATAGGGATTAATTTGTTCAGGTTCGACATTATCGGCATCGAATAATGGTTTAATTAAACCTTCTTTTAAAGCGGGTAATAAATCTTGAAAAGTGCCGAGGGATTCTTTCCCATAAAGTAAGGATAATGTGTTTAAATCAAATTGATTCCCAACGCAGGCAACTAATTGTAAAACCTGTTGACTTTCAGGGGGAAGTTTCTGGAGTTTACTAATCATTAATTCCACGACATTATCGGTAATATCAATGGCTTTAATTTCGGCTAAATTCCATTGCCAAGCTATTCTTTCTGAGTTGAAAATCAGGAGTTTTTCTTGATATAATGTTTTCAGAAATTCATTAACAAAAAAGGGATTACCTCCGGTTTTTCCGATGACTAATTCTGCTAAAGATAGAACGTTATGGCGATCGCTATGGAGGGTATCTGCCACCAGTTCCGTCACTTGTTCTAAATTTAAAGCTGTTAGATGAATCTCATTAATTAAGCCTTCAGAATTAGGTTCTGGGGTAAAATATTCTGATTTTAACCCTTCTAACATCATCATTAAGGGATGGGTAGGACTAACTTCGTTATCCCGATAAGCCCCAATTAAAAATAAATATTGAGTAGAATCATCTGTTAACATTAATTTGATTAATTTTAACGTTGCAGAATCAGCCCACTGTAAATCATCAAGGAAAATTACTAAGGGATGTTCNNGGCTGACAAAACAAACGAATAAAATTCTGAAACACTAAATTAAACCGATTTTGAGATTCGGCAGCACCTAATTCTAATACCGCCGGTTGGGGGCCGATAATTAGTTCAATTTCGGGAATTACATCAATAATAATTTGTCCGTTTGGCCCCAAAATACTTAATAACTTTTCTCGCCATTGATCTAACTGCTGTTGACTTTCACTCAATAGTAATCTGGCTAATTCAGAAAAAGCATTAACCAGGGCAGAATAGGGGATACTGCGTTGAAATTGATCGAATTTTCCTCCCACAAAATAGCCTTGTTTTTTAACAATTAATTTAGAAATTTCCTGCACTAATACGGATTTTCCAATCCCAGAATATCCGGCAATTAACATGATTTTAGTTTTGCCTTGACTGACTCGCTCAAAGGCTTTTATCAATGTATCAATCTCAGTTTCTCGGCCATAAAGTTTTTTGGGAATTTTAAATTGATCGGAAATATCCTGCATTCCCAATCGAAATTCGCTAACAGTTCCTGTGCTTTGAACTTGTTTTAAACTAGCTTCTAAATCGGCAATTAATCCCCAGGCACTCTGATAGCGTTCTTCGGGGGTTTTAGATAATAATTTCAGGACAATGTGAGAAATAATCTGAGGAATTTCGGGGTTAATTTCATGGGGAGGAACAGGTTGTTTCGCCAGGTGCGCGTGAACCAATTCCATTGCATCTGTTGTTGGAAAAGGAACCTGTTGAGTTAATAATTCATAGAACGTTGCTCCCAAGGAATAAAAATCGGTGCGATAATCTACAGAACGGTTCATCCTTCCGGTTTGTTCTGGAGAGATATAGGCGAGGGTTCCTTCTAAATTTTGAGGCGGATGTAGGCGTAAAGATTCCTGAGTTAATCCACTGGAAATGCTAAAATCAATTAATTTAACCTGTCCGGTGGCGGGATTAAAAACAATATTAGAGGGGTTAATATCTTTGTGAATTAAGTTAGCTGCATGAATTTCTCGTAATCCTTGAGCAATTTTAATGGCAATGGTTAAAAATCCTAATAGAGTAAATTTCTGAGTAGCTAATAAGATTTTTAACGATTCTCCACCAAAATCTTCTAAGGTCATGACTAAAGTATTTTGATAGGTTTGAAGTTGATAAACTTTAATCACACTTTCTAAATTAAATTTGCGGAGGATTTTACATTCTCGCTCATATTTTTGAAGATCAGATTGAGAAGGAAATTCCCCTTGTAACACTTTTAAAATCACGGGGAAGTTATCTTGTTCTCGAATCGCTCGATAAACAACGGAGTTAACACTTTCGTAAATTTGTGCTAAGACTTGATATCCGGGTAAGGTAATCATATTTGTTTCCTTTTTTCTATAGCTGCCTCAAACTATGCTTTGGTTTCCTTTGTTATGTCAATTTTCTATATTATATCTAAACTTGCTACTTAATCTTAGACAGGACTTACCACCAAAAACCCGGTTTCTTCAAGAAACCGGGTTTTTGACTTAATTATTAATAGAAAAAACACCTGGGAGTCTGGCCGAGTTTCGACCCCAGATGCTTTTTCTTTGTAGATTTCACTCCTCACACCACTTCAATATACACGATTATTTAGGGATGTCAAGGAAAAACTGAAAAATTAAAATCTCCAGCAATTATCAACAACAGCTTACCCCTTAGACAACAGCAGGTTGAGGCTGGAATTGGAACATGGAATAAATCACATTTCGGTGAATATCGGTCATCATATCCAAGAATAATTCATAACCCTCGCTCTTGTATTCAATTAAGGGGTCTTTTTGTCCATAACTTCTTAAACCTACGGACTCGCGCAGAGCATCCATTTGTTGTAAATGTTCCCGCCAAAGAGTATCAATTTGTTGCAGAATAAAGAAGCGTTCCGCCTCCCGCATTAACCCGGCGCGAATTTGATTAACTTGGTTTTCTTTCATATCATAAGCATTGCGTAACTGTTCATGGAGGAAAGTTTTAATTTCATCTACGGATAAATCCACCAATTGTTCGGCGGTTAAATCTGCCAAAAGATAAACAAATTCCTGGGCTTTAGTAACAAGACTTTCTAAATCCCATTCTTCCGAAGGTAAATCAGGATTAATATAGGCTTCGACGATATCATCCATCGTTTGTTCGCCATATTTAATCACTTGTTCTTTCAAATCTTGCCCTTCTAAAACCCGTCGCCGTTCGGCATAAATTGCCCGCCGTTGGTTGTTCATTACCTCGTCATATTCAAACACCTGTTTCCGAATATCGTAATAGTAAGTTTCAACTTTTCGTTGGGCATTTTCCAGCGATCGCGTTAATAACCGAGACTCAATGGGCATATCTTCATCCACCTTAAAAGCATCCATTAATCCGGCAACTCGATCGCCTCCAAAAATCCGTAATAAGTTATCCTGTAAACTCAAGAAAAACCGCGTGGAACCCGGGTCACCTTGTCGTCCAGCCCGTCCTCGCAATTGATTATCAATCCGGCGAGACTCATGGCGTTCTGTTCCGATCACATGAAGTCCACCATATTCCACAACTTCTTCATGTTCCCGTTTAGTGAAGTTTTCGTACTCGTGAACAATTAGGTTATAAACTTCGCGTAATTTCTGAATTACCGGATCATTAGTTGGGGCTTTTTCCGAAGCAACCGCTAATAAATCCTCCGCTTGTAACTCAGGTAAACTGCGTTCTCCATATACAGAAACAGAAAAATCAACAGCTTCTTTGAGTTTTTGTTCGGTAGATTTAGATAATTCTGTGGGAAATAACTGCATCGTTACTTTCCAAGTTTTAGCTTTTTTATTCTGATCAAATCCTTGGGCGGGAGGACGACGACTACCCGTTCCCCCAGCAATAGATAATTCCTTTTCATCATCGGGTTTAACAATTTTAGGCATCAAATACTCGCGCATTTTTAGCCGTCCCATAAATTCAGCATTTCCACCCAAAATAATATCTGTTCCCCGTCCGGCCATGTTAGTAGAAATGGTCACGGCCCCTTTGCGTCCGGCTTGGGAAATAATTTCTGATTCCCGTTCTACATTTTCGGGTTTAGCGTTTAATAAATTATGGGGAATTTGGCGTTGTTGTAATAAATTAGACAGAATTTCTGATTTTTCAACGCTAGTAGTTCCGACTAAAACCGGACGACCTTCTTTATGCAAATCCGCACATTCTTCAGCAATGGAATTCCATTTTCCTTCCTCGGTTTTATAAACCACATCGGGTAAATCTTGACGTCCAGTAATTCGGTTGGTGGGAATAATTGTGACTTGCAGATTATAGATCCGTTCAAATTCAGCTTCTTCGGTTTTTGCAGTTCCGGTCATCCCCGATAATTTCGGATATAATAGGAAGAAATTCTGATAAGTAATAGTCNNTTTGGCTTCAATTGCTTGGTGTAAGCCATCACTCCAACGACGTCCGGGCATCACCCGTCCAGTAAATTCATCAACAATGATTACTTCCCCATTGCCGATAATATAGTTGACGTCTTTAATAAATAATTCTTTAGCTTTTAAAGCATTAAAAACAAAGTGTGCCCAAGGATCATTCGGATCATATAAATCTTGGACTCCAAATAGTTCTTCGGCTCTAGCAAAACCTTCATCGGTCATCAAAACATTACGCGCTTTTTCATCAACTTCATAATGTTCTTCCTGTAGCATCATTTGAGCAACTTCCGCCGCCCGCATATATTTCTGACTAGGACGTTCAACTTGACCAGAAATAATTAAAGGTGTCCGAGCTTCATCAACTAAAACCGAGTCTACTTCATCAATAATGCAATAGTTAAACACCCTCTGCACGACTTCATCCATTGAGGTCGCCATATTGTCCCGCAGGTAGTCAAACCCCATTTCACTGTTTGTCCCGTAGGTAATATCACAGTTGTAGTTTTTCTTCCGTTGGTCGGGACTCATTTCCTGCTGAATTAGCCCCACAGTTAGCCCCAGGAAGCGATGAATTTGTCCCATCCATTCCGCATCCCGTCGAGCTAGATAATCGTTGACAGTGATGACGTGAACCCCTTTTCCANNAGGGTTTTTCCTTCCCCGGTTTTCATCTCGGCAATTTGCCCTGTGTGTAGGATAATACCGCCCAGGAGTTGGACATCAAAGTGTCGCATCCCCAAAACTCGCTTTCCGGCTTCCCTGACCACCGCAAAGGCTTCTGGGAGAATTTCCTCAAGGATCTGGTTTTCGTCGTCTCGGTTTTTAGCCTTGGCTAATTTTTCCTTGAATTCTCCTGTTTTCCCCCGAAGTTGTTCATCCGAGAGGCTTTGAATTTCTTCCTCTAAAATGTTGATATCCGTGACAACAGGCTGATATTTTTTAAGTTTACGCGCATTCGGATCACCTAACAGAGCTTTTAACATGGCAAGAACAGGATATGGTTACGAAAATTTATAGTTTTGAATAAATCATTGATCATTCTAGCATTTCCAGGTTCCCTATTGCTAACCCGACACCTGACGCTCTAATTTAAGCCAGACTGCACCCGCCATAAACCTGCATAAATACCTGGTGCTTCTAAAAGGTTTTCGTGGGTTCCAGATTCCACTAATTTACCCTGTTCCATCACATAAATACAATCAGCATTTCTAACTGTTGAAAGCCGATGAGCGATCGCAATTGTTGTCCGATTTTTGGTAATCTTTTCTAAGGATCTTTGGATGGCGGCTTCGGTTTCATTATCCACGGCCGATGTCGCTTCATCTAGGATTAAAATAGGCGGATTTTTTAATACGGCTCTAGCGATCGCAATTCGTTGTCGCTGTCCGCCGGATAATTTCTGACCTCTTTCTCCTACAATTGTCTCATATCTATCGGGTAAATCCTGAATAAATTCATCGGCTTCTGCTACTTTTGCCGCGGCAATAATTTCTGTTAAAGACGCATCAAAAGTTCCATAGGCAATATTTTCGGCAACGGTGCCATGAAACAAGAAAACATCCTGACTAACTAACCCAATAGCTTGGCGTAAATCCTCTAATTTCAACTGGTTTAATTCAATTCCATCTATAGTAATTACCCCAGCATTAATTTCATACAACCGCAATAATAATTTTACCAAGGTACTCTTTCCCGACCCCGTAGAACCGACAATGGCAATAGTTTGTCCGGCGGGAATTTTTAAGGATAAATCTTGAATTATCGGATAGCGATTCTGATAGGAAAAATAGATATTTTTTAACTCTATTTCTCCTCTAACTGAAGCCACAGGTAGGGCGATATCCCCGGTATGAATTTCTATCGGAGTATCTAATAAATTCATCACCCGGTTAATAGAAGCCATCGCCCGTTGATATTGATCAAAGGTGTCTCCCAGTCGCGTTAACGGCCATAATAACCGTTGGGTAATAAACACTAAAACGCTATAGGTTCCTACGGCTAAAGCCCCAGAAGTAACCTGTAAACC
>DMPJ01000285.1:0-5152 GCA_003456035.1 Planktothrix sp. UBA8402 | reverse complement strand
ATTGCTCGGCGATTACTTTGGCGATAGGCTTCACTATGTTCGGTAATTCTTTGGATTTCATACTTTTCAGCCGTAAAACTTTTAATTGTTGTAATTCCGCCCAAATTATTCGCTAATTGTCCATTTAATAAACCAACTTTTTCTCGAACATCTGCATAACGGGGGGCGAGTAATTTCTGAAACCAAACCGAACCCCAAACAATAAACGGCATCGGGAACATTGCCCACCATGCCACACCTGGTGCTAAAATAAAGAAGGCTGCTCCAATCACAATTACCGTTGTAATTACTTGGATAATTTCATTCGCCCCCATATCTAAAAACCGTTCTAATTGGTTAATATCATCATTTAAAATCGACATTAAACCGCCACTACTGCGTTCTTCAAAATAGGCTAATTCTAAGTTTTGTAAATGTCCGTAAGCATCTAATCTCAGATTATGTTGCAAGGTTTGGGCTAAATTTCGCCAGAGGATTTTATAAACATATTCAAAAACAGATTCTAAACTCCAAATTATTAAACTCAAAAATGATAACAGCAACAATTGATTAAAAGCACCTTGAATTCCCCATGTAGATAATAGGGAAGCCTTGGGGTTAATGACAACATCAACCGCCCATCCAATTAATACGGGCGGGGCTAAATCAAAGACTTTATTTAAAACCGAATAAACCGTTGCTAACCCAATCGTTTTTTGATAGGGACGAGCATAAACCAGAAACCGTTTTAAAGGATGATTAATTGTAGACAAGGGACGATCCTAAAATAATGACATTAATTTGTCGAAGCAAACAGAGAATTATTTGATATCTCTGTTTCTAATACTCAATTATTCTTTTAACCGTTGACTAATAGTTTCACTAACTAATTGATTACCAGAGGGAGTCAAATGAATATGATCTCGATACAGAGTTTCTGGTTGAGCAGTTGCTTTAAAAATAGGCAAAAAATCAATATAAACCCAATTTTGAGATTTAGTTAACTCCGTTAATCTTTGACGGGCTTTAATTTCATAATCCCGTGATCCTGGTTCACCAACTTCTCTTAATAAAGGTGTCATTGCTAATATAAAGTTAGCATTATTTTGAAGGGCGATCGCTTCAATCATGAGCAACTTCTCCAAATTATATCCCACCAGGTCAGAAGGTTGGGGTTGTTGTCTCGGAGGAATAGGTTCAGATGGTCTTAATTGGCGATTAAACACCTCCACTAAAGCTAAACGAGGTGGGACATTAGGGTAGTTGCGATCGCGTCCCACAACGCCAGGATTCGGCAGCCCAGAGAATAAATCATCGGTATTGAGCAACAACACCATCACCTCAGATCCAAACATCCCAAACCGTTGTAAATAGGCCAGTTGATTCGGTGGCCCCCAGGAATTAGCCGACACATTCAGGACTTGCCAAGACACCCCATTTCCCGAACCCGATAGCAATTGTTGGCCAATCAACGCCGATAGAGTTTGAGATTGGTCTGTCCACCATCCCCCATTCACCAAAGAATCCCCCAATAACATCACCCGCCCAGTCCCAGCAGTTGGCAGGGGACTAATGGAGGCACTTCGCATCGAATATTGATTAATTTCAATTAAGTTGCCATCACGACGGGTTTTCTGGTTCGGGGCCAATAAATAACCGATGTCCGAGTCCCCCAAATACAGGACTGGAGAGCCTAATCCAAAACGCAGGCGTAACCCAATTTCCGCCACTATCAAAACAACAAACAATATTTCCAACAGGACTAGAACAATTTTCACGCCTACTGCCTCAATCAGTTATCAGTTATCAGTTAATAGTTAACAGATGTTAAAATTATAAAATGTACTGTCTTTATTCAATTTCAGACTACCCATACTCTGCCTTTGCCTTGGGTATAGAGGTAAGGCTGTAAAACTTTGGTGGGAATATGTAAATCTGTGGACTTAGATCAAATCTTTAAAACTCCAAATCCTATTATCGGTGTTGTACATCTGTTGCCTCTACCGACTTCTCCCCGTTGGGGCGGAAATCTGAAAACGGTTATTGACCGCGCTGAACAAGAGGCAACGGCCCTCGCTTCCGGCGGGGTCAACGGCATCATCGTCGAGAATTTTTTTGATGCTCCCTTTGCCAAAGATCAAGTTGATCCGGCGATTATCAGTGCCATGACCTTGATTGTACAAAGGATTATGAACTTAGTGACCTTGCCCATTGGGATTAATGTGCTGCGTAACGACGCCCATAGTTCCTTAGCAATTGCTGCCTGTACAGGAGCCAAATTTATCCGCGTCAACGTCTTGAACGGAGTCATGGCTACAGACCAAGGGATTATCGAAGGTCACGCCCATGAGATCCTGCGCTATCGGCGGGAATTAGGCAGTGATGTCAAGATTTTAGCCGATGTCTTAGTTAAACATGGTCGGCCTTTAGGATCTCCTAACTTAACCACAGCCGTCCAAGAAACCATTGAACGGGCCTTAGCGGACGCAGTGATTCTGTCTGGTTGGTCTACGGGCAGTCCTCCCAGTTTAGAAGATTTAGAACTGGCCCAGGCGGCGGCGATGGGAACTCCTGTATTTATTGGTAGTGGCGCCAGTTGGGAAAATGTGGGAACCCTAATACAAGCAGCCGATGGGGTGATTGTGTCCAGTTCCTTAAAACGTCATGGCCGGATTAATCAAGCCATTGATCCCAGTCGGGTCAGTCAGTTTGTAGAAACGACCCGCAGGAGTTTAGAAGCGATCGCTCAATCTCAGCCCTGGCTCAAGGAAGAAAAAAAACCTGAATCAGTAATTAGCAATCAGTGATCGGTAGATATTTGTACTACGAATTACGAATTACGAATNNTAACTCCTAATTTATTAATTCATTAACTCCTAATTTATTAATTCATTAATTCCTAATTTATTAATTCGTAATTCGTAATTGATAATTCGTAATTCGTAATTTTAACTGATTTATGGGATAGTTGCAACCGATGTTTAAGAGATTTAAAGGTTATCATCGTCGAGTTTTACCCATCTTAAAACGCTGGTTATCTGAAGAAGGTCGAGTATTAGTCACTGCTTCTAGTGTGACGGTTGCAGTGGTTTTAATTAGATTTTTAGGGATTTTACAACCGTCGGAATGGGCACTTTATGATCAATATTTTCGATTACGTCCTGAAGAATCTGTGGATGATCGGATTTTAATTATTGGTATTGATGAAAAAGATTTACAACAGTATGGGTTTCCGACAAGTGATCGAATTCTGGCTCGACTGTTAAACAAAGTTAATGCGGCTAAACCACAAGCCATTGGTTTAGATATTTATCGGGATTTACCCATAGCACCCGGACAAGCAGAATTAGCTCATGCTTTTGAAACTATTCCCAACTTAATTGGGATTTATTTATTAGAGACTAACAGAAAATCTGAAGTTAAATCTTCTCCAGTTTTAGTAGAGAAAAAACAAATTGGGTTTAGTAATTTACCACGAGATGCTGATAGTAAAGTTAGACGAGGATTATTATATATTAATAATGAAGATCAACAATTTAGAAAAAGTTTTGCTTTACAACTGGCTTTAATTTATCTCAAAAATAAAGGAATTGAATCTAAACCTTCGCCTAAAAATCCTCATGAATTACAACTAAAAAATACAGTATTTCGTTGGTTTAAACCCAATGATGGCTCCTATATTAGAGCCGATAGTAGCGGTTATCAATTCCTGATCAACCTGCGAGGGCCTGTGGGAACATTCCCTTCTATTCCCATGCGAGATATTTTAGAAAATCGGGTTTCTCCTGATTTAATTAAAAATCGAATTGTTATTATTGGTTCCGTGGCTGCTAGTATTAAAGATTCAGAATTTACTTCTTTTAGTGATGGGGTATTTAAGCCTTCTGAACCCATGTATGGAGTTGAACTTCAAGCTCAATTAACCAGTCAAATTATTAGTTCTGTTTTAGATGGTAGAACTTTAATTAAAGTCTGGCCAGAACCCTTAGAATGGCTGTGGATTTGGGGATGGTCTTGGGTGGGGGCTGCGTTGAGTTGGAAACTACAATCCCTGCGTAGTTCGGTGTCTTTAATTATTTTAATTAGTGTCGGGATGACCGCCGTCACATACATAGCTTTTCTTCAAGGTTGGTGGATTCCTGTAATTCCAGCTAATTTAGCTTTAATCGGTTCTGCGGGGGTGATTATTGCCCATTTAGCTCATTTACAAGGAGAGTTAAAACGTTCTACAGAATTTTTACAAAGTATTATTAATACTATTCCTGACCCGATTTTTGTGAAAAATAAAGATTATCAGAAAATTGTGTTAAATCAAGCCTATTGTAAATTTGTTGGTTATCCATTGAATGTATTAATTAATAAAACTGATGCTCAACTTTTTCCTAAATATGAAGCCGAAATTTTTCGCCAACAAGATGAAATGGCTTTTAATACTACTTGGGAACAGGAAAATGAAGAACAGTTAACCGATGCTAATGGTATTACCCATGATATTGCTACAAAGCGATCGCTACACCGAGATGCGGCGGGAAATTTATATTTAGTGGGGGTAATTAGGGATATTACAGAACGTAAACTTTTAGAGGATAATTTGAAACAAATTGCTGCTGAACTAAAACGGTCTAATGCCCAATTGCGGGTTTCCGCCGAACATGACCCCCTTACCGGACTACCCAACCGCAGCCTATTCCAAGAAAGGTTAACTCAATCAATAGAATGGGCCAATCGTCAAAATCGGATAGTGGCGCTATTATTTTTAGACCTAAACGACTTTAAGCACGTCAACGATACCCTCGGTCATCAGGTTGGAGATTTACTACTCAAAACTATTGCCGAAAGACTCAAGGGCTGTCTACGGGGGAGTGATACCGTTTCTCGGTTAGGTGGAGATGAGTTTACCGTGATTCTTCCAGGTATTCCCAGTAAGTCGGATGTCGCCAGGGTAGCTCAAAAAATTCTTGATACCATTACCGAAGATACGGTTTTGGAAGGACACAAAGTCTCAATTACCACCAGCATCGGAATTAGTTTGTATCCAACCGATGCTCAAGATATCGAAACTCTTGTTAAGTTAGCGGACGAAGCCATGTATCGCGCCAAGACCACCGGGAAAAATTTGTATGAGTTTTCTAGTTGAGAAGGGAACACCGGAGCACCGGGAGCAGGGGAGGCA
>DMPJ01000466.1 GCA_003456035.1 Planktothrix sp. UBA8402 | reverse complement strand
TTACAGGAGAAAGAAATGACTGAATTTATTGTGATTGTAGAAAGTGACGCAGACGCACGAACCGCTACTAAATTAGCCGAGCGCATTTTAGTAGACAAAGTTAAATGGTTAGAAGATGAACAACTTCAATATTTATTCCGATGGAGTGGTTTAGAAGCAGGTACAGAGCATTCTTCCTGGATGGATATTATTGATATAACTCAACGTCTTTCCAATCAATTTTAGAAATCCTAAAGTTGTTCTCGAAAAGTTAACAGGAGGAGAGATGGAACGCCAGCAGCAATGTTGGGAGGAGACGAGTCTGGAACTTCTACGAGAAAGAGGTATTCATACAGGATTAACAGACTATATTGATGAAATTGAGCAACGATTGACTCCTATTCTATCTGAGTAAAAGACTAACTGCGATCGCCAAATTATAGTATTTTCATCTCCCTAATTCTCCATAAATATCTTCTCACTTTTCAAAACTCACTCAACTAATTAATATGACTAAAAAATTATTATCTTCTTCTTTAAATTGGCTAGATTATACAGAACTTGTGGCTGTGACATTTCAATTGGTTCCTGAAACCGATGCTTTATTAATTCCTCAATATACGATTGGACTTCATGCTTGGTTTTTGGATCAAATCCGTCAAATTGATCCCCAATTATCTCAATATTTGCATGATGGACAATCAGAAAAACCCTTCACATTATCGGGGTTACAAGGGGAAATAGGAACAGCCGGAAAACAACTACAAGTTTATGCTAATCAAACCTATGAATGGTCGGTTAGTGCCTTATCTAAATCTATGGTTAATGGGTTAACAAATTGGTTAAAAACTCAGCCAAAAACCATTAATTTACGACAAGTTAAACTAAATATTAAATCAATTAAAATTGGTCATTTTCCTACAACCTATCAACAGTTATTTCAAACTCCCATCGCCCAAAATTTAGCCCTAAGTTTTATTTCTCCTACGAGCTTTCGGCGCAAAGGACATCATTTTCCCTTACCCTTACCCTTTAATGTCTTTCATAGTTATTTGCGGCGTTGGAATGATTTTTCTCAACAGTCTTTTGAGCAGGATATGTTTTTAAATTGGGTCGATGAAAATGTGATAATTTTGCGTCATCAATTACAATCTTTGAAAGTTTCTGCGGGCAAAAGAGGGTCAGTAACCGGGTTTACGGGTGCGATTGAATATAGATTAGCAGAAGAAGCCTATAATCAACCGGAATTTGTACAATTATTCTCAGCATTAGGTGAATTTGCGCCCTATTGTGGAACCGGACATAAAACTACCTTTGGTTTAGGTCAAACTGAGTTAGGATGGACGCAACAACAATTATTAGAAACTACAACGGTTGAGATATTATTTGCTCAACGGGTAGAACAAATTACCCAAACCTTAATGCAAACTCAAAAACGCACGGGAGGGACAAGAGCAATGCAAGTCTGTGAAACTAGGGCTACAATTTTAGCTCGTCAGGAGTTTGGGGAATCGTTAAAAGAGATTGCTGAGGACTTAGAAATGCCCTATGAAACAGTTAAAACCTATGCCAAATTAGCCCGTCAGGGGTTGAAATGATAATTGAGATTAACTAGCCAGCGAGGACGCTGGCACTGCTTTATTCATTAATACGATGTACAATTATTCTAGGTTAAAAAATTGCAAATTCGGCATCATAAAGAATTAGGAAATTGTACGGATTTTAAGGAAGAAGATTTTGCACTAACAGCAGCAATTCCAGATTCTATAAAGGGCTTAACAATTTCATAAAATCGTTTTTGATAATCTTGCTCTGTTACAGGTTCGAGTCCATGGGCTAAAATTGAATAGTTACGAATCTGTAGAGCATTTTGAATCGTGTTTTTATGTTGATTATATAACTCTCCAATGGGATCATTAGGGAATTGGCTCAATAGAATATAACCCCGTGTTAAGGCCAATTGAATTTTGCCTTTATCTCCTCGTAAGACTTCATATTCTGGACGCAAAGATTCAGGCAGTTTTTGGATATCTAAGTCTCCGGTTTTAATCTCATATTCTTGCCATAATCGAACTTGTTCTAACAGTTCTAAAGCCCGATATAATCGAGCTACTGCATCATCATAACGTTTTAAAGTTGCCCGTCGTTCTGCATTGAGCAATAAATCTTCTATGATTTCATACCCATGTCCTCTAATTTTATCTGGAGCTTGAAAAGAATCATCAGATGCAGGACTAAAAGATTCTCGACTCCCCATAACTCGTTTGAGAAATAGAATCATAGGTCTAAGTTCGGTTTTATTCATATAAGATTGAAGATAATGCCATGCTTCAATATGATCGAATCGATCCCATAGATCAAATCCCGTACAAATATCGAGGATGTCTTGTACTCGTTGACCATCTTCTGAGTTTAATTCCATCGTTTGTAGTAGATGATTTAACTCTGAAATTGCGGCTGGATAGTTATAATTCTGTAAAAAAGTAGGTAAAAGTTGTTCAATAGTACGATTAACCGTTACGGAAGATACCGTCGCTTTCCTAACTCGTTCCCCTCGTTCAACTTTAATTAAATTTGGGCGAGTTGTACTGGTTGTTAAGTACAGCGTTACCTTATAATCTATTCCTGCCATTCCCAAAGCAACAGACATCGTTTTTGTTCCTCCGGTATAATCAGCTAGAAATTCCGATTCAGGGTTTTCTTGTTGTAAGCTGCGAATTTTATCCGAGATTAAGCGATAACATTCTGATAGGTCATCGGGATTTTGAACTAATACTAAATCTTGATTCGGATTGAATTTATCTCCTAAATTAAGCTGGGTTGGAATATTCGGCAATTTTTCAAGTACCTCTGTTCCTTTTCTCACTTCACAGGGTTTTCCTTCGCCAATAATTTGAGATTGACTTCCGTTAGTACCACCAGAGCTAATAAAAATTACCCGGTCAGGATTTAAGTTACGAACCGATGTAACAATAGGTTGATGAGAACCACCGACGGTAATTAAGAGGATTTTAGACATTAGAATTTCTCCACAAAAAGTAAAGTCATTAAAATCAGAAATTTGGTGTCTTTAAAACATATTTTCTAGCGAGTGATAATTCAATTCACTTAAACTACAACTTCCCTAATCACTGCTCCCGGTGATAGTTCATCTGGATTAATATTGTCTGGTTGAAGATACAACTTAATCGCTTCTCGAATATTCTCCAACGCTTCTTGTTGAGTCATTCCAAAAGATGCACAACCAGACAACTCTGGACACCAAGCAGCCCATTCACCTGTATCTGGATCGGGTTCTAGGATAACACGCCACTTTATCATAGTTGTTTGATCACTACTGTTGTTGTTTTCCCATTCTATCATTTCTTTTATGTTTCAATATCTAACCCATATACTTTAAATCAAAGGTTGAAATTGTGTTTTCCCCATTCCCAATCGGGTTTTAACTCCCGTACCCGCAAATGTAGCATAATTAACTAATAAATGAGCCACATTTGCTAATAATGGATCAATTCGACTGGGAACTTGTAAGCTAATTTGACCTATAAACCCGGGTAAATAACCGCGAGGGAGTTGAAAGTTACGGGTTTTTAATTGATGCTTTTGCAGTTTGATTAAACCACTTAAATAAGCAATTAATTCATCCCCTCCTAAATAAATGGGTGCAAAATGATTCCAACGCTCTAACCAACTGCGAAACATTAACGCCGGAACTGGTAAGGATAAATGGTTTTGCTGTTGAGAAAAAGCGGTGGGGGTGACAAATTGCAGGTTAAATTTTCTTGTGGGTTCGGGTTCATTGGCAACTAAGGTGGTATAAAGTTCTTCATAACTGGTAATCTGATCTTCTCGATTAATAATATTAAAATTTGCCCCTAAAAATGTGATGGAATCGGAAAGATTCAGGGATGCGATCGCTTTTCCGGCTCTTTCTTCTAATCCACATAATGATAACTGATAAAACTCTCCTGAATTAAAGGTTAAAAATCCTTCTGCTGCTAAACAACGTCCGTTTAATCCCGCAAAAGATACGGAAGGAATCGTTTCTCTCCCCATTTCTAATCCTAATTGTTCATGGAGTTGTTTCACCAATTCTAAACCATAAGCACGGGGTAAAATCGTAGTTTCATTGGGGGTTAATATCCAAGTTGAACGAATGAGCATGATTAAAAATTGTTAGGTAATAGCAATAAATCCGGTTGCTTAAGGTTGCTGATGTTTAAGTAGTTGAAACTTCACCCATCCGGGGAGATAACTGATTTCTCCGTCTTGATTAGTAACTGTCCTTCGAGATTTGGGAGCTTCAAAATTAGGTGCTCTAATACCACAGGTATCTCGCAATTGGGATCTTAAATCATCATTTAATAACCAGTTAATTGTTGTTCCTGTCATCCCACTTCGNNCCATCGACTTTGATAGGGACAATTTTCATGTTCATAAAAATCTCTAATTTTATCAAAATACAAGTTTTTTCCTTGATTTTTATGATCTTCAATATTGTCCCAATAATCATGTTCTCCATTCCATTGTTCTTGAGCAAATTCTTGGCAAATTGTCAAGAATTCTTGTGAATTTTTAAAAGGAATAATCATTCCCTGTTGATGGCGAAACCAACTCAACATTTCATAATCAATTGTGAGGGTAAATTCTGTTTTAACATTTCTCACCATTTCCGCATAAATAGACGCTCGATATTTAGCGTTATTATTTTCAAAGTGGCTAGAAACTAAGACTTCTGTAACAATAGGTAAATTAACTGTAGTTTTATTTCCATTAGCAAGAGTTAATGTTTTTTTAAGTAAGGGTTCAGTATCACTAACATGAATTGCTCGCATAAAGTCTGTATTTGGCCCTGTTTTGGTTTGGGGCGAATAGTCTTGATATTTTAAGGTAAAATCGGAAAATAGACTATTCATAAATAAGGCATCATCGGCAAACTTTTGATGAAATTTATTTCCGAGTTCACCGGATGCTAATTTTTGTCTTAATTGTTGTTCAATATGGCTGACTGTTTTAGGGGTTTTATATTTATTTGCGTGTTTAATCAGATAGTAAGCGATCGCAGTTCTCATCGCCCCTTTAATCGAAGTTCCGGGAATATAAAGCTGTCCGAAACCATTTCTAATCATCGGACGTAGATCGGTAATTTGATCTTCCGTCCATTTATTGCTAATCCCAATTTCAGGAAAAATGCGGTTTTCATTGGTATCCGTTGCGGTCTGCCAATTTTCCCCGAATGCTTGTTCAAGAATTCCTATAATTTCCCTTTTATTATCAATAGCATTAATATAATCTTGCAGTTTACCTCTGGATTGTAAACCTCTAGCTAATGCTTCCTTATCGGGAAGATAAACTTTACTAGAAGTTTGTACATATTCAAAGGGACTTAACTTTGAAACTTCCGACCCAATATGTAAAATAGGACTGGTTAATCTAATGATTCGAGAGTCATAGACTTGGGGTTTTTTGATTTGTAACTGTTGAGAAGCAACCATAATTTTAGTTAGTTAGAACTATAAATGGGTAAACTTAAACTGACTCCACTGCGATAGACTTTATGATGAGCTTTAGAGTTATAATTATCAGGAGTGACATTAGCTAGTTTCCCTTGAGGACAAGCGGAAAAAACCGATCCTTCTGTAAACATTCTCACCATTTTTCGCCGTTTTTGATAACCGGATGGGGAAGATGCTATCCAACCTCCTCGTTCTTGAATATCATAACAAGCGCTATTATTTAATAGTTCTGGCGATATTGAATCATCCCAAAACAAACTAATTAAACAATGGTTTGATTGTTGATGCTGAACTACTTTTTTCCACTCCTCGGTTAAGTCTAACCATTCCAGATTAAAACGTCCTGCACCACTCGAACGTTCTCCTCCTAATCCTTCTTCTCCTAAGAAAATTAAAGTCGCCTGAATTTCTTTTTCTAAGTTAGGATTGGTGGTGGGAAAGTGCAGAATAAAATATAACCCTGAGTGTTGCTCTGGCTGACTTTCAAACTGGACAAAACCCGTATGATAAAAGTTAGTTGATCGAGTGTTACGATCTATCGCAACTTTTGGGTTTTTATCAATTTTGAAGGCTTGATTGTAGTCAAAGGTTCCCGCTTGATAGAGAAAACTGTCTTTAACAGATTTAGATTTTTTTGTTTCTTCAATCAATGCTGTGCGATCGCTTTCTGTAAATCCTTCCCCTTGATACCATCGTTCCCAAACTTCTAAGGGTAAATAAGAGAGTTTTTTGTAGGTTTTGGTAAACTCTAAATCCTTTCCGATGGGATACTTTTTAGGGAAGGCTAAAGGTTTAGGAAGATAGTAGATATACTTTGATTTTTGATAACGATAGATAAAGGTAGAACTCAGACGAAAACAAGGAGATTGTTGAAAGTTTCCTAATAGTTCTTCTACCTTTTCTTTGCCAAACAAACGAGCATAATTGCTAATTAAAGCACTAAATAAAGTATCGGATCGGACTCGTTCACGGGATTCTTCCAGTCCGATTCCCACTTCGCCAAAATGGGCAGGTGTTTGCCCGAAATTGAGTCTGATTAATTTCCAATTACTCATAATTTATGATTTTTTCTCAGATAACAGGGCTTTGACATCACTAAAACGACTCAATAATTCTCCGATATCTTTAATCGCTACGGGTAGGAATTTTCCACCGCCACTGGCAATTTGTCGATAACGTTCAATATCTCGATACTCAATATTGAAGTTTTCAAAGCGGATTTTTCCGTAACCTCTGGAACCATGACCGCCTAACGCATCGTCTTCTAAAATAGCAAGGGCGATCGCTAAATTCTCTAAATCTTCTGCGGCTTGAGTTCCATCTTCAACGGTATATACTATTTCAAATTTGAACTTAGAACCTGCGGGAACCCGTTCTAATTGACGAGGATTCGCCGCCGCAGTAACTCGATCCAAACTGTTCTCAAATTTCCACTCGGTCATATACAAACCTGTGTCAATTTTTTCTAGTTGTTTAGCCGATTCTTCTGTTAAATGACAGTCTCTAACAATTAATCGTGCGGGCTGATTTCGTCCTTTGGTTTTGATATGGGTTTCACCATTAATGGTTTGAGGATTGCCTTTATTTTCTAATTCTTCTGAACCAATAATATCAGCTTTTAGATAACAATTTGATCCCCCTGTTGACCCAAATACTCGACTTAATTCACAGGTTCTCGCCCCTTGATAGCGAACAAATTTACCTGGGGAAATCTCTGTATATCCATCTTCTAAATCATCGCTTTCATAACGATAGGTTCCGCTTCCACCTGAACGATTTAAGGGTTTCTTTAACCACCGTTCTAATATCGCCCGCAGTTTTCCTTTAATTGAAGAACCAGGGAGATAAGGGCGCTGGGTCATCGGGTCACGAATCACGGGTTTATCTAACCCCCCAATATCTAAATTTTCACCGCCACCACCAATATGTAATCCGGTTTCAACTACTAAGGTACTGGTAATAATAATTTTTCCGAGTAAGTTTTTTTGGGGTCTATCAATTACAGTCATAATTTATTTCCCTCCTTCAGCTTTATGGTAGGCAATAGTCGATTCAATTAATTGTACAAGCCGTTCAAAATCCTCTAAACTATGTACTTTGTCAATCGCAACAGACATCACGTTACTAAGAGGTTTAGCGGCTGGTTGTCGGGCGGCAGCATAGGCAAGTTTGGGTTTTAATAAGACAATTTCCGGCTCAATTTTGTTGAACACTTGTTGATTTTTTTGCTCAATATCTTTCCCGCTTTGATCAGCATTTTGAGTAATTTTAACTTTCAGTCGATTAATGGCATCTAAAAATTTTCTAACTTGGTTAGTTTCCAATCTCTGATTTTTTAGATAGGGGCCAAATTCTTGAGCGTGTGTGACTAACTTTCTAATTGAATAGTCTTTCAAAGATGTAATTTTGTCAGATTTGATGTAGTTTTCAATGTCTTTATCAATGGGCATAGTTAACTCAAATTATAGGTTAAAAATCTGTTCCGGGGTTAAATTTAGTTCGGGGAAGGTTAGAGAAATAATTCTATGATTTCCTTGATATGTTTGTTCNNATCAATAATCCAATATTCAGGAATCCCGACAACGCTATATTCAGAACGCTTAAACCGATAATCTCTAGTTCCTGATTCTGGACTAACAATTTCTACTGCTATAATTGCTGATTCGACAATAGCTGATATATCCCTGCGGATGATTTGCTCTCTATTTATAACAGAAATATCTGGGATGCGAGAGCGATTAATAGATGTTCTGACTCCTATACTATGCAACGTTATCCAAGGCAAATTAACTCGATTAATTTCTGCTTCCAAGGCATTTGTTAAGAAGCGGATAATTAACGCATGATCAAATGTTGGGGGATTCATTAGAATTAATTCTCCGTCTTCTAACTCATAACGGTTATCTGTTCCATCATCATAGTTTAGATAGTCTTCAAATGAAATTTTTGGGAGAGTTGCTATTGTAATCATATCATAAATCCTGAGAATTTGATCGACGATTTAAGTATTCTATCCAAGTAGCGATCGCTCGAAAATAAGGAGCATTATAAGGATTTTTTAATGAAGTCATTACAGGTCTAAATCCTTCATTATTGCGAACCTTATCCGGTAATCTTGCTAAGGTATAGGCAATTTTAGGTAAGTGCAAATAGTATCGAATATCATTCAGGGAATCTTCATCTCCTTTGGCTTTGGTTTTTTCTTGAAATTCTTTAATTTTCTGCTCTTGGAGTTGAGCCGTTGTTAATAAGTTACGGACAAAATTTCTGGAGGTATTGACTTCTAGGGTTTGCAGTCTTTCAACAAAGGGGAGAACTCCAAATATATCTAGGGTGAAATCCATTCCTAAATATTTTTTGATTGTAGCATCAATTGTTTGTAATTGTGAAACTTTTATATTTTCTTTACCTAACCATTCTTCCCACTTTAATGCTGTATTAAATAACCCCAAACTATCCCGTCCATTTCCTTTGGCTTTTTCTTCTGCTTCTCCTGATTCAGAAGCAGCTTGATAGAGGGGAAATTTTGCCCCCGCTAAACTAATACCGCCGGAAATAGTAATCTCTGGATGTTGACCTGTATAGTGGCGAAAGGATTGATAAACATCAAAGCTAAATTCCACAACTTCATTCCAAGCACCACTAATAAATAGATCATCTCCTCCCGCATAAATGAATACTAAATTTTTGCGATCGCTTTGACTTAAAGACTTAACTGAATTTCCCAAAGGTTTAAATAAATTATCCTCTCGATTTTCCGCCAAACTATTCAGATATACTTTAAAAAAATAGGTCATTTGTCGAGATAACCCCGCAAGTCTGGGTAAATTTTGATGTTCTCCTAACCCTTTGGCGAAAATTTGACCGAGTTTATCAACGTCCATTCGCAGATAACCAACTCGTTTAATTCCTTCAGCAATATCCGCTAATTCATTAGCACGAATTGTTTGATTTTGTTCTTCGTAACTTTCTTGAGCATATTGTCCTAAAAACAAAGGAGATGGATTTTTAAACCATCGAAAACGATAGTGTTCTAAATCCCAATCATTAACTAATAATACCGTATCAGATTCTTGAGTTGTAATCTGTTTCCACTGACGAAAAACATGATAGTAAATGGGGGTTTGATCCCAGTCAAAATCAATCCGATGGTGTGATCCTGTTAATTCTTTTTCTGGAGAGCGAATAATCAGATCAACTTTGAGTAATTCTCCTCCCAAACGAAACATATCTCGACAAGTTGGACAAGCTAAAACCGAATCTTGATCAGAAAGGGGTTTTAAATTTTCTGTATCATCTCGATGACAAACTCTACAAGGTTCATAACTGGGTTTTATCGCTAGAAAGTCACTAATTTCTGCTTCAAATTTCCGATGTTTGAGTTTTCCTAACTTTTGAGGAACTTTTTCCCACGCTTCCGATAATTCTTCTTTACTAACATTTGCTGTCGGTAACTCAACATAATCTAATGCTAAAAATACTTTCCCTTGAAAAGTTTTTCTGAGCCATTTATTAAAGCGATCGCCCACTTTCTGAACCGCATCTTTAGCTTTTTCTTGATCTCCCGATGACAGAATATAGAGATTTCCTCCTCCCGCATAAATAACGCTAGTTTTAGGTAACTTTAATTTGATTAACAGTTGTTGAACAATTTCTTCTGTGACTAATTCTAAATAAAAACTTCTAGCGCGTAAAGATTTTAACGCCCCATCGGAAGAAATTGTATAGATAAAATTTTGAATTCCTGATAAATCACCCGCGATTAAATAGAGGTTTTGAGCTTCAGAATCTTCTACTAACGCCGAAGCGACCGCCGCCGTTGAACGCGCCAGATCAATTAAGGCGACATCGGGATAAACAAAACTGATAAATGATCCGTATTTCTCAACAATTAGGGTTAATAATGATAAATTATCCCAGTCAGATTGAGTTAAATTGAGGTCTTGTATTTCTTGATTAATTTGATTTTTTAGAGTTTGTAATTCATCTTCTGTGGGTTCTTGATTAACTGGATAAGGAATAATTGGATTTTGATTTTTAATAACTTGGGGTTGGGCGTAATAGATATTATCTTGTTTATGCTCTAGTTTGACTGCATCAAATAATAGGCGTAGGGGTTTAGGTTTAATTTCGCTAGTTTCTGCCCACGAAAATAGTTCTTTAGCTTTAGTGATTGCACTACTCTCAGGTTCAGTTTTAAACTCACTACTTAAACTAAAATTAGACCATTTTAGTAATTCAAAAACAGCTTGCTGCATAACTCCTAATGCGGCTTTGAATGATGGATTATAACCCTGATTATTCATATTATATCCTTAGAATTAACATCTCATAACTGACTTTATTCCCATTAATACCTGTGATCGTCGCCTCTAAATGTTGTCCAGGGGCAATAAATGTGGATGTTTTTACCGTTAAACGGAGGTAAATCTTACCACTTAAATGTTTGGGCTTAAACTGTTATCGCAATTCTCCGTAAAATTGAGAAACCCGGTTTCTCCAAGAAACCGGGTTTGCTGGTTTTGTAATATGAAATCCCTAAATGTATG
>DMPJ01000316.1:3213-11904 GCA_003456035.1 Planktothrix sp. UBA8402 | reverse complement strand
AAGGCGGAGACCGATCCGAATAATATTCTCAATCCCGGCAAGCTCTGCTTTGCATAAAATGCATGAAACTCATTTTTTAGGAGGTTTAAAAAAATCAAATTGATAAAGTAACAGAAAATCCGGCTGAGGATGATTCGCTTGAATCCTAATATTACCCCACTTGCCAAAATGATAAGGCGTTTGTTGACAAAGCCAATCACTTTGGTTTACCCCTGGATAGCTGGTGATCATGCCTACAATTTTTTCAGTCATCGGTTTATCCTAATCTAATTACAATGCAACGGTGGGACGCATCGGTTCTGGAACGTGAGCTAAAATTTTAGAAATCCGATTTTCCCAAGAAAACTGACGAGCAAATTCTATATTCTCTGAATATCCCTCTAGTTGGCGTGGATATTTTTCCAAAACTTGCTCAAGACATTGAGCGAATAAATGGGGCTGATCCGGTTCACACCAACCTGATTTGATATTAGCAGATTTAAACTCCATCAAAGGGGGAATTTCGGTCGATATGATAGGAGTTCCTGATGCTAAATAATCAAAAAATTTCAGGGGAGAGGTAAATGTCGCGGCTTGAGTTAAGCAATGGGGATGAGCTAGAATATCCGCCGCTTGTAATAAACTAGCGAGTTGATTTTGAGGCAGAAATCCTAAAAATTCAACGTTATCGACCTGTTTTTCTTGCGCTTGGGTTTGATAATCTTTGACCTGGGATGGATCACCGCCCGCAAAAACAAACTGAATTTTAGGTAAGGTTTTAGCCACATCTATCAATAGATCAATACCTTTAAAAGAATATAATCCCCCCGAATAAACGACTAAATACTGTCGCTGATTTTGGAGGAGTTTTTCTCGCCATTTTTTGGCATCTTCCGGTTGCCGAAATAGAAAAAAATCATTACAACCGTTGTGGAGGGTAATCACTTTTTCGGGAGGCATTCCATTATTAATCATGCTGTCTCTCACGGTATCAGCAATGGTAACAGTAATAGTTAATAAAGGACTATTGACTATTTCAGGTTCAAATTTCCATTTTTCATGATGATGCTGTTCATAAATGGCGGGAATGCCAGAACGAATGGCTAATTTGGCAAAGCTCCAATCACGAGTATGGACAATTTTTGCAACAGGCTTAATAAAGGCCGGAAAATAATATTTAGAAATAATTGTATTCGAGTGAGTCCATTTTCCGCCCCAAGGGCGATCAACCGGCCAGGGTCGAGGTAGGGGAGCCACTTTTAATTGGTTTTGGATATTATAAGCTTGGACGAGTTCTGCTTCTGGCGTTTGGGGTGAGAAGGGATGCAGCAATTTCTGGGGATTAAAAGAAGTTATTGCTTTCTGAAGATAAACTAAGACCGTTGAGTAGCCTAAGTTAGCGGCTGCATTGGCAGAATTAACAACCTGTACCAAACTGGCTACATTTGTTTGTGGCAAAACATTCCGAGTGTAAAAAATATAATATTTAGGGGGTGACATAAAATTTATACCTCTGAGTCTATATTGTAGCGTTAGGTTTTGCTATTCAAGCGAATTTTTACACTTTGTTCAATAAATTCTAGGCTATCGAGGATATAAGTTGCCGAATGATAGGACTCATTGAGAAGTTCCTGCCGTTCTTCAAGATCATCGACTAAATCATCTGCCAGTAATTGCAAGAAACCCATCATGGGGTTGAGACGACTACGGACATCATAGGAACTGCGAATAATGGCTCCNNTGGCTCGATCTCGCGCTGCTTCATCGGCAAATTGTAGGGTGTATAGTTGAGCATATTTTTCGCCTTTGGCCAGCAGTTGATCATGGGTTCCCACCTCCGCTACACACCCTTGGTCTAAAACGGCAATTTGATCTGCTTTTTGAATCGTAGATAAACGGTGGGCAATCACAACTGTTGTGCGATCACGACTGAGTTTTTCAATAGCTTCTTGAACTAAACGTTCTGAAACTGTATCTAAGGCACTGGTAGCCTCATCTAAAATCAGAATATCAGGGTTTTGTAAGATCGCCCTGGCAATTGAAATGCGTTGACGTTGGCCACCTGATAGTAACACGCCGCGATCACCAATGGCGGTTAAAAACCCTTGAGGTAACTTAGCAATAAATTCCTCAGCATTAGCTTGTTTAGCGGCAAAAAGAATCTCTTCATCGGTGGCATTGGGTCGGGCATAAGCAATATTATCTCGAACCGAGGCATTAAATAGGAAGGTATCTTGACTAACAATTCCCATTGATTGTCTGAGACTGTTGAGATCAAAATCCTGTAAATCACGACCATCCAGTTGAATACAACCCTGGACTGGATCATAAAATCGAGGCAGAAGATCAGCCAAGGTAGACTTTCCAGCACCTGACCCCCCCACCAATGCTAATGTTTTGCCACGGGGAACATACAGGTCAATATCCTGAAGGGCAAGTTTGTCATGACCGGGATAGGAAAAAGAAATGTGATCAAAATGAATCCCTTCTTGAAGTCCTGTAAACGGCATGGAACCGGACTTCATAATTGGTTTATTATCCCGTCTTAAAAACTCGCCAATAATGTTAATCGCGGCTACCCGTTGAGCTAAGTTACTACGAGCATTATTCAATTGAGAAATTAGGGGTAAGGTGCGGAATAAGATAAATAGATAGGTGAGTAAAATAGTGGATAATGCTGTGATTTGATCTTGGGATAAAAAGAATTTTCCGATCACAATCAGCACTAATAGCACCAGCATATTCACCACTTCATTGATGGGTGCAATCGCGGCGGTTGCCATTTGAGCTTTATAATCTGCCTTTTCTCGTTCTCGAATTAAATGTTTAAGCTGACTATATTCGGATTTTTCATTAGCAGTGGCTTTGACTAAGCGAATTCCATTCAGGACTTCCATCTGCTTAATGGAATAATTTCGAGATACTTTTGACAGTAAATTTCCTGATAGTCTAGATTTAGTAATAATATATTGATTTAATAAAGTGACGATAAACAGCAAGACGCCTGTTGCCAATGTCAGTTGCCAAGAAATAGATAGGAGAATGATCACAAAGACAAAAATGGTGATGGATGTGGTAAACATTCCCACATAAATACTAATAGCACTGGAAGCCCGGCCAATTTCTCCTCCTAATTGGTTAATTAAATCCCCAACTTTTGTTTTTGCATAGAAATCTAAATCCACATCCAACAGTAATTTTAATCCGGCTTCTCTCATGTCACAAGTTAAGGCGCGACCGAGGGAACTGGAAACTAAGCTACTCCAATAGGTTGTTAAATTTTTTAAAATTAACGCTAATAAGATTGCCCCTGCCATTAACCCCAAGCGATAGGATTCTGGAACATTGCCAAAGGGTACTAATATCTTTTGGATTAAGGGCGGAGCACCCTTCATTTCCATTTCTTGGCCTAGTAAATTTAAGACAACAGGAACAATTAATGTGGTACTGACCCCACTAAAAATTGCTCCCGAGAAACCTAACAGAATTGTCAAGATAATCCTAATCGGATATTGCCGTGCATATTTGACTAAATAGTTTTGATTAAGCATACTAACGTTTAATAATTTATTGCCTGATAGCCAGGGAGTTTATTGTACTCCATTCCATCGAGTCCAGACTGAAATTCTAACGCAGTTTATTAATAACCTCCTCTAAAATGATCGCCATTGCATCTATACTATAGTTCTCAATACATCGTTGGCGAGCTTGCCAACCTTTAGCTTCTGCATCTTCAAAATTATCAAAAATCCTCTCTATAGTTTGAGCAATTTGTTCAGGTGAATCCGACTCAACTAAATATCCTGTTTCACCCAGAATTTCTGGAATATCTCCCACTTTGGTTGCCAGAATCGGTTTTGCCATAGCCATACCATCGGTTAGCTTCAGAGGAAATTGAGCTTGTGCTGCGGGAACGTCGCGTTGAGGAACCACGATAATGTGGGCAGCAGCAACGACTTCAGGCATCATTATAGCGGGAGTTTTTGGTAACTGAATGATCCACCGTCCCCATCTTTCGATTAATTGATCATCATACTGATCATAGGGGCTTCCTCCCACAATCACCAATTTAATATCGTCTTGATTGAGTTGTTCTAAGGCAATTAGAATATCTTCTAATCCTTTATAGGGTCGTGGAGCTCCAGGAAACATCAGCACTCGGTATTCCGATAAACCTAAACGGGCGCGACTTTCTTCAGCGCTGTAGCGAGTTGGATCAAATAAATTAATATCTTTCCCATTAGGAACAGAAGTACCCCCAAATCGCTTTTGCAAAAATTTAGTATGAGTAGTTATTTGATCAGCATATCGAATTAATTTTTCCATCCCTTGAATATACAAGGGATGGACGGGCGATCTCAAGGCACCATTTGCTTTTAAAATATCTCTAGCTAATTGTTTAGGAGCAGGTTGATAGCGCCATTCATCACCTCCATTCCAACTCATTTCCCAGTCATCTATATCTAAAATGATCGGTTTATGACTGAGTAATTTTTTCAAAAGAGCTACACCAAAACTAGGAACTTGAGGCTTAATCGCATAAATCACATCACCATCAATTTTCGGGAGAAGTTGCTGCACAGAGTTAAAGAATTGAGGATAATTTCCCCCGGAGACAGCCTGGATTTTATCCGAATTGGAAATTGCTCCATATAATTGATCTTGAAATAAAAATCCCAATATTTCAGACTCATAACCGAGTTTATTCAGTGCCTCTCCTAACAAAGATGCTCGAATAAATCCATCATTTGTGGATAAATTCCACACTAACATAGAAACTTTTTTAATTGATTTCATGGTTCAATAATTTTAAATAAAATAGAATTTGAGAGGTGATTTTAGCGATTTCTCCAGCTATTTTTAGTTTGGTTGGGAAGAAAATATTGCGCCAGTCGATCAAAAATTCTTGTCAGTAGAGAACGAGTAACATTTTTGGCATATTGGGGTCGATAGGGATAGGTACAATGCAAAACTTTAATCGGTTCATTGATGGTGTAACATTGCTTCCACTTATCTAGGTAATTATAAATTGGAGATAAAATCTCAACATGGGGTTGGGCCGTTTCTAAGGCCGATGCAAAAGCTCCTTGATCTTTTAATAATAAAATATCTTGATGCTCTAAGATGATCTTGAAATAGTGGCGGAAGGCTTGGAAAAACTGTTGATTTTTAGAGCTTTTTCTAAACGCTATGNNATTGCAAAGTGGGCAATATTTCTTGTTTAACTCGCAGTAAATTAGAAGCTTGTGCAATAGAAGGTTGTACATCTTCTGTAATTAGAATATCATTAACATTTAGATACTCAAATACTTCTGGAATTGCTGAGAGTAAACAAATATCACAATCCAAATAAATTGTTTTTTCAAATGGGGATTGTTCATATAACTCTAACTTTGACAATCGAGAAGCTAACACAGGGTTAGGGTGAGTAGGTGCTGGTTTTAAGTGAATATTGCCAAAAGCCAGAAGTAAAAATTGCAAGTATTTAGGAACTTGATCAATTAAAATGACAATTGGTTCTTGATGAAATTTACGCACAGAAGCCAAAAAATGGATACAGTCTTGGAAAGAATAAAGACCTGTTAAAATGGTGATAAATCCTTGCTTTTCATTGTTCATAATTTTAGTATTAATAGCTGGTTTTTAATGAGAGAAACATCACTAATTTGATCAAAGACTACCTTGAGCAAGAATAGTATCAAGTCTATTGTATACTGTCGTTGATTAATTTGTCTTGTTGATCTAACTTTTCATAATGTTCTCGTTCCCGATATTTGAGAATTCTCATCGGTTGATTTCCGACAATCGCTAGAGGTTCAACATTTGCTGTTACAACTGTACCTACTGCGATAATAGCTCCATCTCCAATCGAAACCCCTGGAATAATCATAACATTCGCGCCAATCCAAACATTGCGCCCAATAACCACAGGTTTATGAAGATAAACATTATGTTCATAAGGGAGAGCATTACTTTGGTAATCATGGTTAGCTGAGAGAATTACAACATTAAATCCTATAGTCGTTCTATCCCCAATGGTAATTCCTCCGCGACCATCTAAAATAGTATCTGATCCAATATAAACTTTATACCCTAAAGATACATTTTCTGGATAGTCGATTTTCAAATCTTTTTTAAACCGCACCCCTTCGGCACAAAATTTTAATTTTTCCTTAAGTTTTTTATGCTTATATCTCCTGATTTTGCTTTGCCAGTAGTCTTGCCATTGGACAATATGGGGAATCAAATCTTGATCAATAATTCGCTCTAATTTATTTTTCAGTTTTAATAGGATGGACATCATGTTAATTAATTTGTTATAATTTAGTTGAGAATAATCGCTATCAAAAAAATATGCTTTCTTTTTTGCTTTTAACACCCTGTGTTGTCCTGTGGTTAATTTTTTATGCTCAAGGACAATTTTGGTGTCAAAGTTTGCTATCTGCCTTTGTGGTATGGGGTTTGTTGATTACTGGCATCACTGAATTCCTAAGTTTGTTCAATTATTTTACTATAGCTTCTGTTTTAGGAGTCTGGCTATTCCTTAATTTTATATTAATTTTTTTATATGTTAAAACTTATTCTTTACCTGGTCTGGATTTATTAAGGTTTACAAAAGAGCAATTGAAGATGCGCTCAAAATTTTTATTATTTGTTTTAATGAGTGTAATCTTTATTGTGGTGATTATTGGATTAAAGGAGTGGTCAAAAATCTCACGAAAATATTATTTTTAAAGATCAAACTTATCAACAACAATGGGAAAAAGAACCTATAGCTATTTTTAAACCTGAGTCACCGTAACTACTTAACTTCCGTTACTCGCCAACTCAATTTTAAATTTAGCCAGAAATTCCAAAAAGTGACCATTGCGATCGCAATTACCTTGGCTAAATAGGCATTCATTCCAAACACATTAAATAAGAGATTCACCAATAACACATTTAAAATTAACCCCGATAAACAAATTAAGTTAAATTTCAAAAATCGTTTAAATCGTTTTCCCGTGCCTTTTTGATGGCTAGAAATATCTCCAAAAGTCCAAAGATCATTCCAGATAAAATTATTAATAATCGCTACTTCTGCCGAGAATATAGCACTACGGGTTAAAGCCAAACCAACAACGGTATAGAGGAAATAAAACACTCCCATATCGACAAAAACGCCACTAAAACCCACAACTCCAAACCGCAAAAACCGGGTTACAGGCCATCGAGCTAAACGTAATTTAACCAAATGTTGTAAATATTCAATATATTGTTTCCAAGTCACTTTGCTTTCCCCTTCTAAGCGTTCTTGGAACACATAACCCACTTCTCCTACCCAACGAATTTGACCTCGACCTAACACTTCAATTAAAATTTTATAACCAATAGGATCAAGAGTTCTTCCAGCAATTGCTTCCCTTCTAATCATAAAATACCCACTCATCGGATCAGACACTCGACCAATAACACCGGGTAAAATAATTAATCCTAAAACCTGCGCTCCCCTTGATAAAAAGCGCCGAGTCACACTCCAATCACTAACACCACCGCCTTCAACATGGCGACTACCAACGGCTAAATCTGCACCCCGTTCTATTTCAGATAAAAGTTGTAATAAACTTTCTGGAGGATGTTGTAAATCCGCATCAATTACCCCTAAAATTTCCCCTCTAGCCACTTGCCAACCCCTAATCACAGCCGTTGATAATCCCCGTTCTTCCTGACGTCGCATCACCCGCAATTGGGGAAATTCTGGGATTAATTCCGCCGCGACTTTCCAAGTTAAATCGGGGCTATCATCATCAACAATAATTAACTCATATTCATTGGGAATTGCTACATTTAATAACTGAGTTAATTGTTCTACAATTTCCCGAATATTTTGACTTTCTTTATAAGTCGGAATGATCAAGGATAATCTAATCGCAAACTCACTAATTTCCGTTGGAATATTAGCTTGGTTAGGAATCTGTAATAGCCCGGTTGGAACCGGAATTAAATCATTGACTTCTGTAAAATCCATATTGGGGTTTGACCTGATTAATTTTTGCTGTTCACATATCATTAAATTTAACACGACCCGTCTGAACATAATCAAATACTCGATTAATTTGGTTACGTTCAGATTCGGTAATATCTTTATCAGATAAAATAGCCGACATTAATCTCAAATAATCAGCATGACCTAGTTGACCAGAATTGACAATCCGATCCGTCACTTGACTAATTGAGATTTTAGAGCGAGTGGGAAGTGTCCACAACATTTTAACCTTAACCTCTCTAATTTAATTATTGACTAATTTTGCGATAAAATTTGCTAAACTAACGAATTAGGCTCCGCAAAGTCTCAACTATTCTAAACCCTAATCCAATCATTTGGTGGAGATTGCTTTTTATGCAAATTGAACTAATTCCAGTCCTCTCTGATAACTATATTTTTTTACTGTATGATCCCCAACGGAAAATTGCCGCCGTTGTTGACCCCGCAGAAGCCTATCATGTTTTACAACATTTACAGACATTAGACGCCGAATTAGTTGCAATTTTTAACACTCACCATCACAGCGATCATATTGGGGGAAATACTCAACTAATTAAAGAATATCCCCATCTTACCGTTTATGGGGGTGAAGAAGATCGAGGCAGAATCCCCAGTCAAATGGTATTTTTAAAACCGGGTGATCAAGTTCAATTTGGGGATCAAATCGGGCAAGTTTTATTTGTTCC
>DMPJ01000316.1:0-3165 GCA_003456035.1 Planktothrix sp. UBA8402 | reverse complement strand
TGTGGTCGTTTATTTGAAGGTACTCCCCAACAAATGCTAAATTCCCTAAATCAATTCCGAAATCTCCCAGAAACTACTAGGGTTTGGTGCGCCCATGAATATACTCTCAATAACTTAAAATTTGCCTTAACAGTTGATGCTGATAATCGAGATTTACAGGATCGTTTTCAAGAAGTTACGGTAGCCCGCAGTCAAAATCAAGCCACAATTCCTTCAAATATTGGCTTAGAAAAACGCACTAATCCTTTTTTGCGCTGGGATATTCCCAGTCTTCAGTCGGCGGTGAATAGCCATGATCCGATCCAAACCTTTGCCCGTTTGCGAGGTATGAAGGATCAATTTTAAGGCCTTATCAGAGTTCCCAATCTTCAATTTGTAAGTTGGGAACTCGGCTAAATTCTGTTGTCTAGTCGGCGATTTACGTCTGGATTACTATTATTCAGGAGTTTAATAAAAACATTAGTATCGACTAAGTAACNNTAATACAAACATTAGTATCGAGTAAGTAACTCAAAACAAATTCTCCCTAATTTCATATTGTCCTTGATTTTCTCGGACTAATGATTCACCCACCCAGCCACCAATTACCTCCTCAAAAAACCCAGGTTGCCAATTTCCATGTTTCAGGTTTTCACTAGCGGCTTGAAAGATCACAATAGCTTCTAAGTCTCTATCTTTAAATTCTGCTGGCATTTGTACTCGTAATATTCCATCCTCACCAATGCGTCCTTTGAACTGAATACTCTGCATAACAGCCTCCTGGGTGAATCATGACCCAACTCAGTCTGTATTGTACTACGCGATTACGAATACCCCAAACCGGGGTAAGTTGATTATGGACTTGCGATCGCACCCTAATTTTGTTAATATGTAATGTTTGGGTTAAAAAAAATATAGGAACTGATCATGGCGAAGCGTATTCAAGTGGTTCTGACCAAAGATGTGATTAAACTGGGGAAAAATGGGGATCTCGTAGAAGTCGCCCCTGGTTATGCTCGTAACTATTTGCTCCCTCAGAGTATAGCAGTTCGGGCCACCCCCGGCATTCTCAGACAGGTAGAACGGCGTCGGGAAGAAGAACGTCAACGCCAACTGGAATTGAAGCAACAAGCTGAAACTCAGAAACAAGCTCTCGAAGCAGTTGGTGTGTTCAAAATTGCCAAACAAGTTGGGGAAGAAAACGCAATTTTTGGAACTGTTACAGAAAAAGAATTAGCAGAATTGATTCAACAAACCACAGGTCAAGAAGTTGATCGTCGGGAAATTACTCTCCCCAGTATCAGCAAATTAGGAACCTATAAAGCCAATATTAAGTTACATTCTGAAGTGACGGCTGATGTGGAAGTTGAAGTTGTTTCCCTGTAAATTTTTATTGGACTCAATTTAACCAATTTTAACAGGTTTCCCCTTTAAGCCCGAACTTGAGTTCAGGGCTTATTTTTATTGTATGCTTAAAATTCAAGCACGGATTGGACTGTGAGCAATACAAAAATCTACCACGACCTGTCCAATTTTTTCCCATTCTGGTTTCATATCATTGTTAAATTCCCTAGCAATTTTATGATGTTCTATTTTTTCCAAATATTCAATAGTATTATCAAGCGTATGTTCTCCAAATCCTAATGAAATTTGACATTGACAATTACTTTTACTCTTATTACATTTCCAATCAGCTAGACAATCATCATTTATACATTTTAAAATTGTATTGATTGCCAAAACATGACTTTCCCAAAATAATTTATCCTTTGGGTTAGTAGAATTAAAGATTTTATACATTAACGTTCCTTCTTTGATATCTAAAAAATGTTTGATCTGAGATCCCCTAATTTCTTGAAGTGTTTTAATTCTTTTCATTGCGTCTTCTCGTTGTTGATTCCCTGAGCAAATTTCCAGTAAAATTGAATTAGGGATTAAATTCTCAATTTCGTGTACATCAAGGATAAAAACTTTTGTTCTAAAAAACTGTGAATTTTGATTTTGATCAATTGATGCTATTAATGCTGCGGTACTCCCCAGCTTTCCTTCAGGAGAAATTCGATCACTATCTAAAATACACAAACACAAACGCTTTGTTTTTTGTTGAATATTATCATATTCAATATTAATTGTGTTACCACCTCCTCCCCTAGATTCACACTCTATTTTAATATTTATTTTTTGCCATATTACATAAACTCTGGCTATAGTTTGATAAAAAGAAGTATCATTGCTATTTTCACAAAGAAGTATTGTTTTTTGTATTGACTCCGTATTCTCAAAAAAATTTAAAGGAACTTGAATAACTTCTTTACCGGATAAAGAACTTAATGTTGGTTCTAAAAGGTCAGTAATTTCAATGTATCTTGTTACAACAGAAAGATAGGGTCTCAACTCAGAAAATTTATTGTAAAGTGTATTATAAATAACTCGTGTCGTTTTAGATAAGTCTTGACATTGGGTAATTATTTTTAAAGTTTCCCTATCTGAAATCACCAAATGCTTACCTTCCCGAACCGCATTTGCTAAATTTTCTAAAGCTGGAATAGTTTCTGGTTCATCCCAAATATTATTGTTATTAAAAACAGATTTATGAATATTAATCAGCATCTATAGAAGCTCCATTTCAAAGAAGCCCAATGGCCAATTTTCTAAATATCCTTCAGCATCAAATTGAGAAGTTCTTACTTGTATTTCTCCAGATTCTTCAGAAGGTTCAAACAAAACAATATTAATATCATCAGGAGAGATTTTTTTCTCAGCTACTAAATGTCCCAGTCGATTGACTAATACTTCACTGTGGGTTTCAATCACTAAACGTAAATCAATATCATTGTTTTTCGCTGTGTTAATCGCTGTAACGAAGGCATCTGTTAAAGTTCCCTGTAAGCGAGGATGAAGATGTAACTCAGGTTGTTCAATGGCATAAGTTACTATTCTTTCATTGACAGAATGAGATGCTGATTTAGTTTGAAATTTTGGAAATACGCTTAACAACCATAGCTGAGTAATAATAGGAAGAATTTGTGAAAAACCAAACCCAGTATCAGCAATATTAAGATATTCATTAAAATTCTTAGATTTGATCATCAAAGAAATGTGTCCAATGCTAGTTTGAATTGAAGGTTCAAAACCAAAGTTTTCTAAAGTCCATTCTGAAAAATTTTTTCTCTGTTTATCAGTTAG
>DMPJ01000055.1 GCA_003456035.1 Planktothrix sp. UBA8402 | reverse complement strand
ACTAGCGACGGAATTAGAACTTACCCCGCGACAAATTCGAGAATATTTAGATCGCGCCCGTCTGCCCCTGTCCCTGGATCTGCGGGTGGGCGATAACCAAGATACGGAGTTAGGCGATCTTTTAGAAGATACGGGTACTTCTCCAGAGGATTTTGCCCTGCAATCTTCTCTACGCACTGATTTAGAGGCAATGATGACCGATCTAACTGAACAACAGCGTCAGGTGTTGTCATTGCGATTTGGTTTGGACAATGGCCAAAGTTTAACCTTGGCTAAAATTGGCGAGCGCCTGAATATTAGTCGAGAGCGAGTTCGACAAATTGAAAGAGAAGCCTTAACCAAACTGCGAAAACGAAAGCAAGATATTAACGACTATATGGCCAGTTAAATTATTGATCTAGGGGGGGATAACACGACCCAAAAGGGTAGGGATGTTTTCTGAAAACGTCTCTACATCCTGTTAAATTATAGTTAGGGATCAATTGAGTTTAAAATCTGATTTAGATTTAGATTCATTGAAACTCTTGTATAAGGGGGAAGAAAAATGAACGACAGATCCAACCGAAATTCAGAATTTTTTCAGGAAGAAACAGGCGAAATAGGTAACTTATTGTGGCAATATGTACAGTCAATGAGTCCTGATACTGTTTCTCAACTGTCAAAACCCAATTCTTCGGAAGTCTTTCAAGTCATGGAACGAAATATTATAGGACTATTGGGCAATTTACCCTCCGAACATTTTGGGATTACAGTAACAACCAGTCGTGAACATTTAGGGCGACTATTAGCATCTGCTATGATCAGTGGTTATTTCCTTCGCAATGCTGAACAAAGAATGGCATTTGAACGATCTATCCCTGGTAGTGAAAAAGCCCCTCAAGAATAGTTATTATCCTTGATCCCGTGCCATTCCATGAATACAAAATGTTTCAAATTTTGGCAAGCTGAATCTTGAGTTTGCCAAAGTTTTGTATTGTTCATTTAATTAAATTATTATCTTTCTATGCTTAAAATATCCTCTCCCTTACCTCATAAAATTATTGGTGTTGGTGTTATTTGGAATCATCAAAAACAAATTTTAATTGATAAACGACGTGCTGAGGGTTCATTAGGAGGACTGTGGGAATTTCCCGGGGGAAAATTAGAACTGGGGGAAACCTTAGAAGATTGTATTAAACGAGAAATTCAAGAAGAATTAGCAATTGAAATACAAGTTAAAGAGCATTTAATGACAATTGAACACACTTATACTGATTTTAAAGTTACATTAAATGTTTATCACTGTGATTATATTAGCGGGGAACCTCAACCCTTAGAATCCGATGAAATTCGCTGGGTAACATTAGATGAAATTGATCAATTCCCCTTTCCTAAAGCTAATAAAAAAATTATTGCTGCTTTGAAAAATAATTCCTAAATGCTCAATATTTGCTCTCTTTCTTAGTGTCTTAGTGGTTCCAATTAATTATATACCACAGGTAAGGTAAAGTGAAAACAACTTCCCCTAGTAAAACTAGAATCAACCCAAATATTGCCATAGTGAGCAGCAATAATTTTTTTACACAGCGATAAACCAATACCATAACCATCTTCAGCTTGATCTCTTGCTAAACGGAAACCTTCTTGAAAAATGCGATCGCGATTATCTTCAGGAATTCCAGGCCCACTATCGGCAATACTCACCTGTACTTTTTGACTGGTGCGGTGTAAAACACTAACTTGTATGGTTCCGCCCCTGGGAGTATATTTAATCGCATTATCTAATAAATTAACAATCACTTGCCGAATCCGTTCTTGATCCGCATAAACAAGCGGTGTATCATGGGGAATATCAGTTTTAAGATTAAGAGATTTAGACTGAAATTGTGATTCTAACTCGATCAAAATTTGGTGCAGAAAAACCGTTAAATCTAACTGATTTGGTTGAATTTGTGAGCGAATATTAGGACTATTTGCCGTTTGTAAAATATCCGTAATCATCCGATCAATAATATTAATTTGAGCCCGAGCCTGTTGAATCAAACGCACCTTCAAAGCCGGAGTAATTTGATCAGAAGATAAAGTTTCTAGGGCTAAGGAAGTGGCGGTTAAAGGACTGCGTAAATCATGAGCCAATATTTCAATAATCCGATCTTTAAACTGTAGTTGTTGCTGTAAAAGTTCATTCTCCTGTTGCAGACGGAACCTTTCATCACCAAGTTTAATCAATTCAGTAACATGAGCCACCGAATTGGCATAATTAGTCACCGGAGCAGCCGAATTAAAAGCCGAAGGCTGTTCTTCATCTAACTCCAATAACTCCGTCGTTTGTTTCCAACGGAGCCACCAGTGTTCGAGTTGAGCCACTAAATCACTTCCCGCAAGCACCTGTCGAGGTTCGGGGTGAATTTTGATTAGAGTTGGTGTGGCTATCAGCTTAAAATGTTCAGCTAAATAGGGCTGTTCACCGACATCAATAATCTGAAGTTCAAATTCATTTTCAGTCTTTAACTCCTCTAGGAAATCACGAATTCGCCGAATTCGCTCTTGGGAGCCAGGACGCTGATCAACAAATAAAAGAAGTTGCAACCTGACGAATGGGGACGGGGACTGTTTTTCGGGAAATGCCTGCATTTCATGGGTTTTGAGCAGGTGCGGTAAACTATTTTCACTGTTTTTGAACGAAGAAGGATAGTACATGGGCAACTGCATTTATTTATAGTTTAATTTAACATCTTCTTTAGATTTGCTTTTTTTTGGGGATGGGGGAAACCGGAAAGCCGAGAGAGAGTGGTAGACTATTCCCTGATTGTGATTTGGTGTCCCTCACCCGTGTTGAGTGTCTGGGGGTATTGATAACCGTCGAAAAAATTTAGGTAGATCCAAAATGTTCCTAAGCTGGCAAAACTGGCAGAAAAATTCGTCATTGAAATTGGTCGTAGGAGTGGCGATCGCATTCTTGATCATTTGTTTAGGCTTAACTCTACATCGTTACTTCAGTTTTTATGCCTCCTATGACCAAGGTATTTTTAATCAAGTGTTTTGGAATAGCGCTCAGGGGCGGTTGTTTCAAAGTTCTTTGTCTTCTGCCTTATCCACCAATGTTGTCCATCAAGGGGAGTTTCCCAGTGTTAGTTACCATCGTTTAGGACAGCATTTTACCCCCGCTTTATTACTTTGGTTGCCTCTTTACGCGCTGTTTCCTTCCCCTGTTACCTTAACGGTATTACAGGTGACATTAATCACCGCCGCCGGACTTGTGCTATATGTCCTAGGTCGTCAGCATTTAGAACCTCCCTTAGCTGCTTTAATCAGTGTGAGCTTTTATGGGGCTAATGCGGTGATCGGCCCCACCCTGAGTAATTTCCATGATATCTGTCAAATTCCTTTATTTATGTTCACTGCGCTACTAGCGATGGAAAAACGTTGCTGGTGGCTATTTTGGATTTGTGCTGTTTTAATTTTAATGGTGCGAGAAGATTCAGGAATTATTTTATTTGGGGTTGGGGTTTACATGATTTTTAGTAAACGTCATCCGCTCCCAGGTGTGATAGTTTGTCTGCTGAGTTTTGGTTATATTTTAGCCCTAACTAATTTGATTATGCCATTATTTTCGGCTGATATTTCCGAACGGTTTATGATGGAAAGGTTTGGTCAATATGCCAATGGAGATAAAGCCTCAACCTTAGAAATTCTTTGGGGAATTGTTAGTAATCCCGGACGATTAATTACTGAAATTTTTACACCTTTTGGGGGAACATTAAAATATTTATTAGGTCAATGGTTGCCCCTAGCTTTTATTCCCGCTATTGCTCCCGCCTCTTGGATGATAGCAGGTTTTCCCTTATTAAAACTATTTATGGCTAAGGGAGAATCGGTATTATCAATTACGATTCGTTATGCCTTAACGGTGGTTCCAGGGTTGTTTTATGGGACAATTTTATGGTGGTCAAATCGTCAAAAACAGTTACAAGAACAGTCTGACCTGCAATTAAACCCCGAATCAGGAGAAATTTCGGGAGCAAAGGTGGCTTTACCCTCGGTCAAATTCCGTCGATTTTGGTTATTTTGTATGGGGTTATCGTTATTCTTTAGTTTCACATCTNNAATTCTATTGATCCTTGGGTTTATATTCCGGTGACAACTCAATGGTCGCACGTTGCTCAATTTAGACCGTTAATGGATGCCATTCCCGCCGATGCCAGTGTGGCAACGACGACTTATATTGTGCCGCATTTATCTAGTCGTCGAGAAATATTAAGGTTTCCGTTATATCAATTAAGAAATGATGCNNACGTGATTTCTGTTGAATATATTTTAGCAGATTTATGGCAATTAAAAAAATATGGAATTGCGTTTTCAGGCGATCGCGATGCCTTCAAAGAAATTAATCAACGGATTGAACAATTAACCGCTAATAAAGAATACGGGATTATTGATTTTAGAGATGGAGTAATATTAATCAAAAAAGCTGTTCCATCTCAACCCGAAGCTGTTAAAAACTATCAATCTTTCTTGACTTCTAAAACGTAGGGTGGGTAAGCGCAGCGCACCCACCATTTCTTTAAATCTGGTTGAATCTGCAAAGATTGTTGATAGTTGAATTGGGCGGGTTTAGGAAGATTAATCAGGGCAAACAAAAACCCTAAAGAACCCGCCCCTACATCAGATAAAATCCGTAGGGGCGGGTTCTATACAATCTTTCAAATCCGATCAATAATATTGATAAACCCGCCCTTCTTCTCTAATTATGCCTCAATCATCACCCGTAAATTACCCCGTTTTTTCAGAACTCGACAGGCGGTGGCATTTTCATCTTGATCACGTTCAAATTCTAAATCAATTACAGTCGAACCAATTTTTAAATTATGAATCGAGATCTGATTAATAGATTCAGGTAAAGAAGGATCAATAATTCTCAAGTGATTAGTCGAAGCATCGGGAACTAAATTCATCATCATTTGTAACAGTTGAAAAATACTACCACTCGCCCAGGCTTGAGGTGAACAAGCAACAGGATATCTAACGGGTGCACTTCCTTCAATGCGTGAAAAACCACAAAATAATTCTGGGGGTCGTTGTAATGGTTGCTGCATCGTCATATCAAATAACCCTTGGGCGACTTCAAAAGCCGGATCAATAAATCCAATCGATCGCAATCCTAATGCGATTAAACTATTATCATGGGGCCAGACTGAACCCGTATGATATCCCATCGGATTATAAGCCGGAGATAAACTACTTAAAGTCCTAATTCCCCAACCACTAAACATATCAGGTGCTAATAATCTTTCCGCGACATTTTTAGCATTTTCAGGGGTTAAAATTCCTAACTGTAAACAATGACCCGGGTTAGAACTAATACTATCAACGGGTTGTCCTTCTCCATCTAATGCTAAGGCACAAAAATCCTGATCTTTTAACCAAAAATCTTGATTAAAACGGATTTTAAGTTGTCGAGCTTCCTCTTGCCAACGGTCTGCTAAATCAATCCGTTTTCGCATTTTAGCTAATTCAGTCATCCGCACTTTTGCCGCATAAACATAGGCTTGAACTTCACACAAAGCCATCGGAGCATTAGCAATAGTTCCATCCCGTTTAACCATACAATCTCCTGAATCTTTCCAGCCTTGATTAACTAATCCCCTAGAGGATTTACAACTATAATAAAGATATCCAGTTTCTTTACATTTGGCATCAATCCAATCCATTGCTAACAGGGCATTTTGCCATAATTTATCTAGGGTTTCAATGTCGTGTGTCCAGGCAAAATATTCTGCATATAACATTAACCAAAGGGGCGTAGCATCAATAGTTCCATAATAGGGAGTATGGGGGATTTCTCGACACCTTGCCATCTCTCCCATGCGTAGTTCGTGAAGAATTTTTCCGGGTTCTTCATCACGCCAATCATCATAGGTTTGTCCTTGATATTGAGCTAAAATTATTAAGGTAGAACGGGCAATTTCCGGGTCAAGAATTAAGGTTTGAGAGGCGGTAATAATTGAATCTCGACCGAATAAACAGGAAAACCAAGGGACTCCGGCGGATACTCCCTTTTCTTTTCCAAAGGTTTGACGCAATAGATAAATGTCTTGTTCGGCTTGTTCAATAATGCGATTAAAACTACGATTATTTGACCGAATTTGAGTTACCGATGTTCGCCATTGTTGTTCTTCCATCAATTCTGCGGCTTTGGCTTGAATTAAAGTAGCCGGGGTATGAATGGCAGAAGTAGGGCGATTATTAGTTAACATTTGTAACCGATAACCAATAGTTTGGGTTTCATGGGATTCTAAATTTAATTGCCAAATTGCGGTATTATTTTGAATGGAATCGGGTTGATGATGTACAAATCGGATTCGGGATTCCATGAAACTTCCATCAAGTCCTTGATAGCCAAGATTAATTTCTTTTTGTCCGCTTTCGGGAGTGATAATTTGAGGTTCAGAATTTTCAGTTTCTAATAATTTAGGGGCTTCAATTAGACGGCGAAATACTCGTCCTTGTCGCTCTCGATTAAAACCGCGAATTTCAAATAAATCAACAAAATCGGAATCAAAGCTAATACAAATTTCAATCTGCACAGGTGATGTCCGATAATTAGTAATTTTAACTTCTTCAAATAATCCGCCGTTTAATACAATTTCTCGCTCTATTCCAATGGTTTCGGCGGGAATTTGGTCGTTAATTTTGGGATTAGCACATAATACGGATAAGGCAAATCCTTTTTGAGCATTACTACTAAGAAAAATCGGAGATTGTCCGGCAATTTGTAATTCTAATCGAGATAAAAAACGGGTATCCTGGCAAAATAAACCGACGCTGGCTTGGCGGTCATCGTCTAAAAAAGGCGTGATATTACCGAGGGTATCTGTAATTAAAAATAAGTCATCATCTTTCAGGGTTAAAGTTGGTTGAGGTCGCTGATTGACAAAACAAGGCCATTCTGATGTAGGTAATTCCTCAGCCGGAACAAATACTCTACCGTCAAATTCAATTTTTTCTGAGATCATGAGTAGATTATTGTGATTTTTGCTAAAAAGAAAAATAAGAAATTTATTTCATATTTTATATATCTTTAGTTTAAGTATAAGACTAATTTTTTGAAATTTACATAAAGTTTTTATATTCCATCATGAAATGTTTGCTACACATTTCCCCAGGTAGAGACGTTGTATGCAACGTCTACCCCCCCAGGTAGAGACGTTGCATGCAACGTCTCTACCGGGGGGTTAGTTAGGGGGATAATCTGTAGCATTTATGCCGTGACTCAAAAATTACCCTAAACTCAACTTTCAAAACTTTAAGAAACTTTGCGAGTTGAGGTCGTTGGGGGAATAGCTGTAACTTCAGACACCACTAAAGAACGTGAGCGAGGTAACAATCTTTCATCCATAATTGATTCTGCCAAAATCCGCCGATATAAGTCACTTAGACGAATAGCAACCTCTGCCCAACTAAAGTTTTCACTAACTCGAACTGATGCCTGTTTTCTAAGTTTCTGCGTCCAAATATCATCGGTTAAAATTCGGTTAATCGCATTAGTAAAACCGTCAATATCTTGAGGTGAAACTAATAACCCTGTTTCTTCAGGAATCACGGTAAATTTCAACCCACCCACATTAGAAGCAATTACCGGAGTCCCGCAAGCCATCGCTTCTATTGCTACTAACCCAAAGGGTTCATAATGACTAGGAACAACGCAAACATCGGCGGCAGCATAATACAAAGGTAAAATATTATGGCTTAATTGCCCAGGGAAATAGGTTTGTTCTGTTAACCCTAATTCCTTCACCAAATCTTCAATGCGTCGGCGTTCTTGACCGTCAGATTTGTTAGCATCAGACCCGCCAGCAATCATCAATTTAAACCGTCTTCCCGTTGTTTTTTGGTATTGATAACAAGCCCGAACTAAGGTTTCAATTCCTTTGCGGGGGTCAAATCTTCCCACATATAAAATAATAGATTCATGGGGGTCTAACCCTAATTTTAGTCGCGCTTCTGGTTTAGAAATAACGTGGAAATTATCTAAATTTGTGCCGCAAGGAATCATAGAAATATGACCATTTTGGGATACCAAATGACGCAGAGCTTCTGCTTCTTGGGGACTGGTGGCAACAACCGTATTAGATTGTTCTAAAATTTGCTGTTCAATGGCTAACCGAGTCTCTGCAATCAGAGGACGGTGGGCAACAGTTTGATATTTTACCTTACCTAAAGAATGGTAGGTATGAATCAACTGAAGATTATGCTGTTGTTTGAGTTGCAGTCCCACCCAAGCTGATAACCAATAGTTAGTATGAACTAGGGGGTAATTTGTCCCTTCTTTGGCTTGGAAATTTTGAAACGCGGTGACAAATTCGGGTAAATATTCAAACAATTCGTCCCGGGGAATATATTCCAATGGCCCGGCTTTGAGGCGAATTGTCCGACAATGGGGAGAATGCTGGACAATACTAGGTTGGTCGGGGTGAATTTTGCGCGTGAACATATCCACCTGCCAACCTAATTTAGCTAAGGCTTCACCAACTTGGCGAACGTATACATTTTGACCTCCGGCTTCTTCCCTACCAATATCAACGTCCGGGTCTCCATGAATAGAAATTAAAGCAATTGGTTGTCGATTTCGACCTCCTAAATTAGCAGAAATTGGAGTTGATTTTTTATGGAGTGTTTCCTGGGAAGCACTTAAAATTGAGGTTTTCACGGTTTTATTTAAGGAGTTCATAGATAAATCCTGATGGGGTAAAAAATTATTCTACCAGCGATGAGTAAACGCCTAGGGGATTGTTTTTAGGTTAGGTATTATTAAAATCGCTGAAGAATAAGGGATAAAAAAAGTTAACGGTTAATACTTTTTTTCTAGTATTAAGCTACGTTCAAACTCTTGAATTTTCCGTTGTGGCTGAAACGTTCAACCATGAGTTTTTGATAAACGGCTTCATAGCCATCGGTCATGTGTTTGGCACTGAAATTATCAACCACATATTGACGACATTTTTCTCGGTTAATTTGTTCTACTTTGCCTAAAGCTGCCACACATTCTTCGACTGTTTCACATAAATAGCCGGAAATTCCAGGGGAAATTACTTCGGGAGTTGAACCCATTTTCATGGCAATGACGGGGGTTCCCGTAGCCATAGATTCTACCATAACTAATCCAAAGGGTTCTCTCCAGGTAATTGGGAATAAGGTAGCAAAAGCATTCCCCATTAATACACTCTTTTGATGATGATTAGCTTCCCCTAAAAATTGAATTTGGTTGTGATCAATATGGGGTTTAATCAATGTGTCAAAGTATTCTTGGTCAACGGAGTCAATTTTTCCTGCCATTTTTAATGGTAATCCAAATTTTTTGGCAATTTCAATGGCTAAATGGGGGCCTTTTTCCGGTGACATTCTGCCTAAAAAGGCTAAATAATGTGGGTTTTCTGGTTCGGGATAAAATTGATGGCTGTTGGTATCAATACCATTATAAACGGTGGCAGTATAGTTTAATTTCAAGCGGGGTTCCCGTTGATCATTGGAAATACTAACATAAGGTTGATGACGAGAATGAAGAAATAATTTTTCGTTGTCTGGGGTGAAAATACCATGCAAGGTTGTCACCGTTGGAGTCTTAACTAAACCAGTGAAAGGTAAGGCTGCACAACCGACGTGGGAGTGAATTACATCAAATTCTGAAGCTCGTTCATACACCCAAGCTAACTGCATCATATCATATATTCCTGGTTCTTTTACATTAGGATCTAAACGTAACGAACGGGGATAAACTGATTCTAATTTTGCTAAAGTTATGGAGTCTCCTGATGCAAATAGGGTGACTTCATGCCCCCGTTTTACCAGTTCGTCTGTTAATAATCCGACGACTAATTCTGTACCGCCATAGGCTGGGGGAGGGACTCTTTCCCATAACGGGGCAATTTGTGCGATTCTCATAAGAAACTCCTTGATTTATTGGGTTTTATTGGCTAAAATTGATTTGGTATTGATCCTAAAAGATGGTTGTTAAGCCAGCTATCTATACCTGAAAGTTTTAATAATATATTGATGATTTTGTAAATAGCGCTAAGGTAGGGAAAACCGATCTAAAATTGGTACGGTACACTTTACGAAGGCTAGGGTAAACATTAGCAATTCTACTGCCTGTCATGGTTCGAGGTCATCTTCTTTTTGATAGATAAATGTCTATTCCTTTAGGATGATTTTTGATCAATATCAGGGCTATTTTTCCAAAAATTACTCCCCACCTCAGCCGAAAATTTAACAATATTCAGGATCGGGATTCTATTTATCAATGAAAAAACATTATTAAACAATTTGGAATTGAGTCATTTCAATCTAAGTTAAGACAGCTTATTGATATTTCCCCTCTAGGTTTTAATCAGATGATTTGATAAATAAAGCTCGATAAACGGGTTCATTTTTGTCTAAAGTTGATTGTTCTCTTTCTGTGGAAAGGGGAAGGGGATTTTCTGTTAACCAGTCGTTTTGGGTACGAATAAAAGCCGAATGTTCAGAAAAGCGATCGCACATTTCTAATGCAACTTCCTCTATATCTGACTGGATAAAAACCTCTGTTCCTGCTGCTAAATAATCGGCTAAATTATTAACTAATTCCGGTTGAACAACTCGGCGTTTTTGATGACGTTTTTTAAACCAAGGGTCGGGAAATTGAATACTAACTCGTTTTAAAACTCCTGTTGGTAAGGATGCTAAAATTGGTTGAATTGAAGTATTTGCATTACAAAATAAATAATGTAAATTGGTTAATCCCAGTTGATCTCGGAAACTATTAGCGTCATCTACTAAGGTTTCTCTAATTTCTAATCCTAAATAATTCCATTGGGGTTCTAATTGGGCAAATTCCCATAAAAATTGACCTCTAGCGCAGCCAATATCTAAATGAATTGGTTGATTAGGATTAGCATAAATCCTTGACCAGTCAGGAGGAATAACCGGGTCTTTATATTTTTGACTTAGGGGATTAACGTGCTGACGAACTCGGACACGGGCCATAAATAATTACTGTAAAATGAACAATAGGATTTAATCAAATTGGGAGTATAATAGTTCTTTATGAACTTTGGCTCGATCTACAAAAAATTCAATTTTTACCTGGGATAAGGGTTGATGATTAGCATAACAATCGATCCAAGTTTGACTAATTAAGTTAGGATCGTCGGGAAGTTGATCGATTTCCCATCCGGGTAATTCTAATTCTTCCATTAAACGGCTAACTTTCGGATCATAACTTAAAGCAAAACAGCGACATTGTTCCGTGGCTGCCATAATTAAACTATGAAATCGCATTCCAATCAAAAATTCAACTCCTCGAAATACTCCTTTTAATTGTCGCGGATCTTCTAATATTAGAATCTGACTATTTTCGGGCAGGGCTTGATGTATAATTTGGGCGATCGCTAAATCTTGAATAGGCTGAAACGGAATTAATAAAATCAACGTTTGGGTAGCTTTTTGAAAAGATATTAATGCCTGAGTAATTAATAATAACCGTTCTGGCGTCAGTTGGGGATCGGGTCGCAAGGTCAGGGCGACTCTGGGGGCGGGCAAATCCCACAACCGGGCCACAGGTCGAGATTCCAAGGCCCAAACCGGATCAGGGGCCAGGGTAAAGGGAATATTCCAGTTAGATAATAACCTCGCAGAACCCACATCACGCACGCTCACGGCACTACAGCCCGAAAAGGTTTTTTTTGCCAACCATCGAGAAATAGAACGGTTCAAGGGGCCAATACCCTGGGCCCAGGCAATAGTTGTGAGTCCCATCCGTTGCGCTAATCCCATCAAAGCGCCATAATAAAAAGGACTGATGGCACTGGTCACATCTTGGATCAGGCTACCTCCGCCCCAAATCAAAGCATCGGCGCGACGCAGGGCACTGAGAACTTCCATCCCATTCATCCGGTCGCAGGCTTCCACCTGATAATGGTTTTGGGTTTGGCTGGGGTTTCCTGACAAGATAATTGGTTCAACCGTAGGCGGTAGCATTTGTAACAGCGATGCTAACAAAGCCTCATCCCCCCCATTGCCCTTTCCATAATATCCACTACAAATTACCCGTTGCATGGCCTCCCGTTTCTCCAGTTCCCAATATTAATATCAGATTGTACGCTAATTAAATTAACATAAATATTAGACCAAAATATTAACGAACTTTCTGTTATCAATTGTCAAATTATGCACGCTTTATCAATTCCGACCTGGATAATTCATATTTCGAGTGTGATTGAGTGGATTGTCGCGATTTGGTTCATCTGGATTTATGGAGAAGTGACTCAAAATCGAGCTTGGTGGGGTCTTTCCTTCGCCATGTTACCATCTTTAGTCAGTGCCATGTGTGCCTGTACCTGGCATTATTTTGATAATCCTGCCTCCTTAGAATGGTTAGTTATGCTACAAGCAACGATGACTGTTGTAGGAAATACGACCCTTTGTGTGGCGGCTTGGTGGATTTGGCGTAATGCAAATTCCGTTAAAAATTAAGGTATTTAGTTTGATTCTGCACAAAATTTGATTCCCTCTAACCTTTAAAAAACAATGCTTTCAAAAGATACTTTATTTGCGATTTCTCTATTTCCATATTTAGGGTTTTTGTGGTTTTTAACTCGTTCTGGACAAATGCCCCGTTTAGCTTTAATTGGATTTTATGGAACATTAGTATTTGTAGCAGTAACAATTCCGGCGGGAATTTATGCCAAAGTGGTTTATCACGAAGCTTTAGCTAATATTGATTGGTTACATGGCGGGGCGGAAGTCTTTTTAACCTTGGCTAATATTTTACTGGTTTTAGGATTTCGCCAAGCGGTAATTGAAAAACAATCCTCGCCAGAATAAAAAAAATGAGTTCTCCTAAAACTAACCAGGCTTTGATTTTAACCATAAGTGCCATCTTGAGTTTATCTTTATTTGGCATTATGGTTTATCTTTTTGTCAATCCTAAAACTGGTTTAATTCCAGGGGTTATTTCAGAAATAAAACAACCAATAAACCGTTTAGAGACAAATTCTCTAACCATTGGAATTTTAGGAAAATCAGATAATTATACCCCATTATTTGAATATTTAAAACAACAGTTTGGTGATCAAATTACCATTACTATTGATAGTCACCGGAGAGAATCTTATCAAGAGGCAAAAAACAAACTAGCCACTCAAAAATGGGATATTGCTTTTACCCTTTCCCCGATGATTTCTGTAGCCGCTAAAGATAACAGATATGTTTGGGTAGCGCGAATGTTTCCCCAGTCTCCACCCTATTATCAATCGGCATTATTTGTTGAAAAAAATAGTCCAATTCAGTCTATTTCTGATTTCAAAAATACCACCGTTATTGCTTTAGGAGATTTTAACTCTGCTTCTAGTTTTTATATGCCTAGTTATGATTTATTTGGCAAATCTCTACGGGTAACAATGGGACATAGGGGGGAAGTCATTCAAGAATTAGTTAAAACCGGGAAAGCTGATGTCGGTGCGGCATCCTATGAAGCGGTTAAAAATGATCCTAATTTTAGGGTAATTCAGAGGAGTAGAAATATTCCCGGGTCAGGAGTATATCTGTCTCCTAATTTGTCAGATAATGATCAAAAAGCGATTACCCAAGCGTTAGTTAATGCTCCTGCAAATATCCAAAAAAAAGCGAATTATGGTGTGGATGAAGAACCGGATTTTTCCTACTTTATCCAAATTAGTCAGAGAGCAGAAGAAGTATTAAAGTGTGCGGATTTTACTCAAAATCCGGTTAACTTTTTTTGTTCTCCAGCAACTTCTACTATTTCAGATTCTTTGACAACCCAATCTAATCAAATTATCGGAATTGTCAATGGTTTAAGCATAGTAGAAAATCAAATGACTCGATTAACATTACAAGCAAAAGATCAAAAGATTTATTATGTTTTTCTGAATCCCAAAATTTTGAATCAGATTCCCAATGCTGGAAGTGGGTTAAATCTACAAAATAAAACTATTGTAATTAGAGGAGTTATTCCACAACAACAATCTAATCAAATTGATAAAATTGTGATTACTGACTCCAATCAAATCAGTGTTTTAAATTAAAAAATTATCTAGCCGGAGGTCAACTATTATTATTAAATTTTTTTTAATAGGTTTATTACCTATTGTTTTTGCTCCCGAAAGTTTTTATCCATCCATAATCGGTTTTACTTCGCAAGAAAATCAACAGATTGTAGCTACGATTATTCCCGATTTTTCTATCCCTAAAATTACTCCTATACAACCCCAGAAAATAGACCTTGACCAATGCGATGAAATTCCATCGGGCTACGGAATTCCTGGGTTTAGACCAGGTATTAATCAAAATCAAGTCTTGCAAATGTTTGGGACTCCCGCCGGAACAGAAATAGGGTATTGGCCAAATACTCAAGCTGTTTTTTATCATTTAATTCCTAACCGCGTTAGTCTAGGTTTTTTGTTTGATAAAAAATCGGGTAAATTGCGACAAACAGAGGCAGCTTTTTCCCAACAAGTTGATTTACAAACGATTTTAATTACTCTCAATAGTATGTCCGGTTGTCGCTTAAATTCTACCTTAGAATTAGGTCTAAAAAGCGTTTATAACCGTCAAGCTAAAGATTATTCTTTTGCTGTTGATTCACTCAAAGGAATTATTCAACGAGATCAATATGATCGAATTTATATTGGAATTTGGGAGGCAGATTTACATTAGCTTGCTTAACCCAAAAACTAAATTATTATTAAGATTGGGATTGATTTTAATTTGTTAAGCTATGCTAATAAAATACCTGAAAACTAGATGATCAAATCTTAGTCTAGCAATTCAATATATAGCAACCGCCGTTGTTGTGCTTTAGCACTCACCGAGATTGATTTTTCATATATTCTTTAATCACAGGTTGAAGACTCAAGTAGGATTCTTTATTATTCCTCGCTTGTTGAATTAAACCCCGTTTTTTTAAAGATTGTATCGCCCTTAAAAAATCGTTATCAGATGACAATTCTGTCGGTTTACTCAAAATATCTACTGTTTGATCTTGGTTGGCTAACCACAACATCAAGAGTTGTTCAGATTCAGATAACCGTTGATAATGTTGTTTAATCAGAGGTTCTAAGTCTCCTAAAAATAGAGTTTTATAGGATAAATATTGCTCAACACTGTCATTAAATAAATTTTTTATCATAGAAGCAATAATATTTAACCAGAGGGGGTTGCCGCTATAACGTTGGATGAGTTCTGGCCATTTGTGTTGATCTGTGAGTTTTCTGTCCGCTAGGAGTTGGATAGCTAATTCACCTAAACCTTGGAGTTGTAGGGTTTTACAGTAGCGGTTTTCGGTTTCTAAGTTGGCGATTTCGATGGGTTGTTCCCAACTGAGGAGGAGCAGACAACTATTATGGGGAGATCTGCCAATTTCGGTTAACAGTTTACCATAGTCTTGATATTCTGACAGGTAGTTTCCGACGAATTGACGGGGGGTTAAGGTGTCTTGGAAGTCGTCGAGGATAATTAAGCAACGGTGCGATCGCAAATCATCTAGGATGGAATGGCGGGAATGTAGATAGTTGATAATGGATGGATTTTCGGAGGGTGGAGTTGGGGAGAAAAACTCGATCAGGTTGGCTTTAAGGGCGTTGAGGGTAGGGAATTTGCGATGCGATCGCCACAGAATGTAATCAAAGTTATCTCTGATTTGTTCTACCAGTTGTCTCGCCAGGGTGGTTTT
>DMPJ01000039.1 GCA_003456035.1 Planktothrix sp. UBA8402 | reverse complement strand
GTAGTAAGCCCTTCAGGGCTTCTTTCTTCCCCATCTTTAAAAATAATTAAGAGAGTCCTAAAGGACTTACTACGGGGGAGAGAGTCCTGAAGGACTCACTACGGTTAGCGAACGTCGATTTTTGCTAAAGCCGTATTCTGATAATAGTGGGCTAGAATTTGTTGATAATTGTATCCACCACGAGCTAAATTATAAGCTCCCCATTGACTCAAGCCAACGCCGTGACCAAAGCCACGACCCGTGACTTGAAAACTCGTAGTTCCACTTTTGCGATTAACTTGAAACCGGGTACTGCGAAGTCCTAACGCCGAGGCGATATCATCCCCACTCATCACCCGTGCCCCTTTGTCCCCGACTACTTTCATCGCTAAAATACTGCCATAGGCTGAAGTCCGTTGCGGTGTCATCGCCGTAATATTCCCGACACCCGAAATCCGTTTACTTAAATCCCCTTGAGAAAAGGTTTTTGTCCATTGAAATACCGGAGTTCCTTGGTCAAAGTCAGGTACCCCGCGTAAATAGGGTAGGGCTTCATTCCAGACATCCTCAACGTTTTCGGTATGTCCTCCAGAAGCCGAATGAAACGCTGCTAAAATGGCTTGACCGTTATAGGTCAAAACCTGACCCAGGGTAGCATTGACGGCCGCCAGGGTTCCGGTAGACTCCGTAGCTAAACCTTTATAAACTTGCCAACCTTGGTCATCTCCGAGATCAAAAATCCCATTGCTGCGTTGACGTTTGTAGAGGGCGTAGGTTCGCGCTGCAACAGCTTGAGCTTTCAAAGCTTCCTGGGGCCATCCACCATCCATTTCCGCCCCTAGAACACTATAGAGATATTGCTCTAAATCGACATAATTAATCGCTGTTAAACCGCCATTCCGAGGCACTAATAATACCCGTCCTCGATACCAACTATTGCCAATCCAAACATTACCACTATTACTAGGATCAATCCAAAGTTCAGAGCCTTGCCAGTTTCCCAGGGCGACCTTTCCCGATTTGGCTTGGGCAACACCGCCTCCCATCGCCACTAACTCCCCTAACGCTTTACCATTGCCATCTCGGACAACTGCCTTAGTGGTGCTACCGACTTTAACTTGATTTGCCCCGTCTTCGATGGCGATGCGTAATAATAATTCCGCTTGGGCTGGGGCTACCATACATAACCAAATCAGCAATGTCGTCCACCAATAGCGTTTTAAACTCTTGCACAGGTTAGGGACGGAGACAGAAGTATTTCGGGGTTGGGTAAGGGAACAAACCATGATTTTGTCAGATCCAGCACCGATTAATCTATCACAACTTCCGACATGACAGCGCCCTTCCCCAGAAATTTAACTTGAGGGGAGGGCTAATTTAAAAAAACACGTCCGTGACGAAGGCACAAAAAAAGGAAAATAGTTGTAATTGATCGTATTGCCAGGATTTTAATTTTGTTATAATCATTCTAACTTAGTTAAAATATTTTGAATATGGTCGCTAATTTAGCTGGTTATCAAATCACAGACCAACTGTATACAGGGACGCGCACCGTTGTCTATCGAGGTATCCGGAGCAGCGACCAAATAACCGTCGCTATCAAGATACTAAGAAACGAATACCCTAATTTCAACGAATTAGTGCAGTTTCGTAACCAATATACGATTGCTAAAAATCTCGATTTTCCTTATATTATCAAACCTTTGAATCTGGAAGTTTATGGTAATAGTTATGCTTTGGTTATGGAAGATATTGGCGGAATTTCCCTATCTAATTATATCCAAAAAATAAATCACAATAAAATCCATAAATCTTTACCAATAGTAAAATTTATAAAAATAGCTATTAAACTCACAGAAACCCTGCACTATCTCTACCACAATCGAGTCATTCATAAGGATATTAAACCTGCTAATATTCTGATTAATCCTGATACTAAACAAGTTAAATTAATTGACTTTAGTATTTCTTCTCTTTTACCTAGAGAAACCCAAGAAATTCAGAATCCTAATATCTTAGAAGGTACATTACCTTATATCTCTCCCGAACAAACCGGGAGAATGAATCGAGGCATAGATTATCGAAGTGACTTTTATTCCTTGGGGATAACTTTCTATGACCTATTAACAGGAAGATTACCATTTTGTGCTGAAGATCCGATGGAATTGGTACATTGTCATCTAGCAAAACAACCCATACCCATCCAGGAAATTAATCCAGAAATTTCTCTGATTTTATCGCAAATTGTTAGTAAATTGATGGCTAAAAATGCTGAAGACCGTTATCAGAGTGCTTTGGGAATTAAGCATGATTTAGAAAACTGTTTAACTCAATTACAAGCAACGGGTCAGATTGAAGATTTTGAACTGGGACAGCGAGATATAAGCGACAGATTTCTGATTCCAGAAACTCTATATGGACGGGAAAAAGAAGTTAATCAACTCCTGAATGCTTTTGAGAGAGTTAGCTTTAATAAAACCGAAATGATCCTAGTGGCAGGATTTTCTGGGGTTGGAAAAACTGCTGTTATTAATGAAATTCATAAACCTATTGTCCGCCAACGGGGTTATTTTATTAAAGGCAAATATGATCAATTTCAACGNNAATCGGGCAATTATTATCAGAATCTGATCAGCAATTGCAAATATGGAAAACCCAGATATTAGCAGCATTAGGAGAAAATGGACAAGTTTTAATTGATGTGATTCCTGAGTTAGAAAACATCATCGGAAAACAACCACCAGCGATTAAATTATCAGGTAATTCCGCCCAAAATCGCTTTAATTTATTATTTCAAAAATTTGTCCAGGTTTTTACCATCAAAGAACATCCCTTAGTCATATTTTTAGATGATTTGCAATGGTCTGATTCTGCATCCCTAGATTTACTAAAATTATTGATGCAAGATCCGGGACATCTATTAGTATTGGGTGCCTATCGAGATAATGAAGTTTCTCCCATCCATCCGTTGATCTTAACGATAGATGATTTAGTCAAAAATGAAGCCTCTGTTAATATAATTACCTTATTCCCATTAATAGAATCTGACCTAAATTTGTTAGTGGCAGATACCCTTAATTGTGAATTACCTCTTGCCCAACCTTTAACTCAATTAATCTATCAAAAAACCCAGGGTAATCCTTTTTTTGCTACTCAGTTTCTCAAGGTTTTACATGATGAAAAATTAATTACTTTTAACTGGAAAAGTCACCATTGGCAATGTAATATTTCCCAAGTCAACGCCTTAGCAGTGACTAATGATGTAGTAGAATTTATGGCCTTACAATTGCAGAAATTACCAATAGAAACTCAAGATATTCTTAAACTAGCGGCTTGTATTGGGGCTACATTTGATTTACATACTGCTGCAATTGTTTCACAACAATCAGAAACCGAGACGGCGACAGTTTTATGGAGAGCATTGCAAGAAGGTTTGATTTTACCCTTAACTGATGTTTATAAGTTTTATCAGCTTGAAGAAAATCATAAATTCAGCCGAGAAGATAAAAATACTAATCAACAAAATGCTAAATACAGATTTTTACATGACCGGGTTCAACAAGCCGCCTATTTCCTAATTCCTTTCAACCAAAAACAAGCTACCCATCTTAAAATTGGTCAACTGCTTCAAGACAATTTATCCCAGACACAAAAAGAGGAAAGATTATTTGATATTGTTGGTCATTTTAATCTAGCTCAGGAGTTAATTACTCAGCCGAAAGCAAGAGAAATATTAGCCAAAATGAACTTAGCTGCTGCCTACAAAGCTAAGAATTCTACAGCCTATTCTGCGGCTAGAAAGTTTGTGCAAACCGGGCTAGAATTGCTGAGTGTAAACTGTTGGGAAAGTCAGTATGAATTAACCCTTAATCTTTATGTGGCGGCTACCGAGTCTGCCTATTTGAATGGTGAGTTTGAGGATACTGAAATCATCGCGGATCAGGCTTTACAGTCGGCTAAAACTATCCTAGATAAAGTTAAGATTTATGAAATTTTAATCAATACAATGACAGCCCAGGGTCAGATGTTAGAAGCGATCGCTATTGGTCAAAATGCCCTGACACAATTGGGAATTCAATTCTCCTGTGAAGCTGACGAAGCCTTGACAGCTAATACCCTACAAAACCTGGCTGAAAAACTACGCAATAAACCTATTGAAGAATTGGTTAACCTACCATTAATGAGCGATCCTCAGACCATTGCTGCGATGCAACTGTTAGCAATGTTGTTTATCCCCGTTTTTCTCGGAAATCCCACCTTACTGCCTCGACTTTGCTCCACAATGGTAAGTCTATCCCTGGAATTCGGCAATGCGCCCGCATCAACTATCGGGTATACAGGTTATGGCGTGGTGCTGTCTTCTTTTTTAGGAGAAGTAGAAAGGGGCTATGACTTGGGGCGAGTGGCTCTAACCTTAGTTAATCAGTTAGAAATAGAAGAATTTAAGTCAATAACTTTGCTTATTTATGGAAGTTTTATTCAACATCGTCAAGAAGCATTGAGAGCAGCAATCCCAAACCGAAAACAGGGCTATTTGGCGGGTATGAAAACGGGTAATTTCCTAGATGCTGGCTACAATATAGTTAATTATTTTTATGATAGTTTTCTCGCTGGGGTGGCTCTGGATGATTGGGAAACAGAAATGGAAAATTACTCTGTTTTATTAGAAAATTTTAAGCAATATTCTCCCTTAAATTACTTAAAAATGCTCCAACAGACAGCAGATAATTTGAGAGAAATTGTTGATCAACCGGATTTATTAAGCGGCAGTGCCTACGATGAAACGGTGATTTTTCCTAAGTATCATCAAGATAATGAGCTTAGTGCTTTTGTTTTTGCCTATACCTATAAACTGATACTTGCCTATCTGTTTGGTAACTATAAACAAGCCCTAGATTATATTGCCCAGATTAACGTTTATTTGATGGCAACAGCCAAAATAATTCATATTCCGTTTTTCCATTTTTATGCAAGTTTAACCTACTTAGCACTAGGTTATGGACAGTCAGAAATTGAACAAGCTAAGACTCTTAATTTGGTGGAAACTCATCAAACTATTCTGGCTGAATGGGCGCGCCATGCCCCGATGAATCATTTGCATAAATGGTATTTAGTTGAGGCACAACGGCAACATTTTTTAGGGAATAATGCCCAGGTTATAGATAATTATGACCGGGCTATTTCTGGAGCTAAAGCAAACCAATATATCCAAGAAGAAGCTTTAGCAAATGAACTGGCAGCTAAATTTTATCTAACTTGGAATAAGGAAAAAATTGCCTCTATTTATATGCAAGAAGCCTACTACTGTTATGCCAAATGGGGGGCTAAAGCTAAAGTTATTAATTTAGAAAAATCTTATCCCAAACTCCTCGCACCCATCCTGGAAAAAACTCACCCAACTGACTTATTCAGAGAAACAATCTCACGGTCAACTATTACTTCTAGTCAAACTTCTAGTGGTGTCTCGGAAGCCCTAGATTTATCAACTCTGTTGAAAGCTTCTCAAGCTATTTCTGGAGAAATTGAACTTAATCAACTTTTAACAACTCTCCTAAAAATAGTCATTGCTAATGCGGGAGCTAATAAGTGTGTTTTCATACTCAAACAAGATCTTGATCTAAAATTAGTCGCCCTAGTAGAAGATGAAAAATTACCACAACTGTTACCATCAATTCCCCTAGAATTAAGCACGGATGTGCCGATTAGTTTAGTAAATAATGTGAAGCGCAATTTAAAACCTCTAGTCCTCGCAGATGCTAGAATTAATTCTCGGTTTATGGCTGATAGTTACCTGCAAAAATACCAGCCAAAAAGTGTTATTTGTAGTCCTATTATTAATCAAGGGCAGTTAATTGGGATTTTATATTTGGAAAATAATCTGACCGTGGGAGCGTTTACAAATGAACGGGTGGAACTTTTAAATCTGATTTGTTCTCAAGCTGCTATTTCCCTAGAAAATGCCCGCCTTTATCAAGCAGCACAACAATCTTTAATTGATCTTCAACAAGCACAAATTCAAATCGTCCAAAGTGAAAAAATGTCGGCTTTGGGGAATTTAGTTGCTGGTGTAGCACACGAAATTAATAATCCGGTTGGTTTTCTAGCGGGTAATATTCAGCCGGCTTTAGATTATATTAATGATTTATTTCAATTGCTCGATCTAGTTCAACAAAAATATCCTGAATTAGACTCAGAAGTTAAACAGAAAATTGAATTAGTTGAACTGGATTATATTCGGGAAGATTTACCCAAATTAGTCGCTTCGATGCAAGAAGGAGTAAAGCGAATTCAAGATATTAGTATTAGTCTGAGAAACTTCTCCCGTGCGGATAGCGATCGCCCTGTGGCTGGCAATATTCACGACGGGATTGATAGCACTTTAATGATTCTTAAACATCGCCTGAAAGCTAATAATATCCGCCCGGAAATTAAGCTGATTAAGGAATATGGTGATTTCCCACCAATTCAATGTTACCCGGGGCAATTAAATCAGGTATTTATGAATATTTTTAGTAATGCGATCGATGCCCTGGAACAATCTAATCAAGGATTGAGTTATGAGAAAATTAACAATCAAATTATGATCAAAACTGAGTTATCTAGTAATCACAAACAGGTAATTATTCGGATTCAAGATAATGGAATTGGCATGAGTAAACAGGTTCAGAAAAAGATATTTGATCATTTATTTACAACTAAAGAAGTCGGGAAAGGTACGGGATTAGGATTAGCGATCGCTCGACAGATTATTGAGGAAAAACACTCGGGTATAATAGAGGTAAGTTCAAGTTTGGGTCAAGGTACACAATTCACGATTTCAATTCCTTGTTGATTTAGGATTGCTATAACGGAAGAACTAAGTTATTTTTCAGTAATTTTTGCTTTAATAAATTCTCTGAATGCTTTCTCTGCATCAATTTCATCTTGTTGGGCTTGCTCTAAAAAGTTATATAAATATTCCTTTTCAACTCCAGGAAAAGTAGGACTGCGATCGCATTCTTGATAAGTATTTTCTTGGAGTTGGTAAATCCGCCATTCTTGACCATTATAGCTCCAAAATTCAGGCACACCCATGGCTGCATAAAGGCGATTTTTGTCAATATCAGTGTGGGTAATATCGACTTCTACCACGAGATCCGGGGCGGGATCTTCAGCTAAATTAACTTTACGCCCCGCTACTTTCGCCTGATTTTGAATATAGTAAGCATTATCCGGTTCAGCCCCTCGATCTAAGTCTTCTCGATCTAAGGTTGTCGATCCCATAGTTTTAATCTTCATACCCATCTCAAATACGAGAATGATGATAAAACGTTCGATCAATCGCAGGGCAAATTCGTGACTTTCTAAAGGCATACTAATTTCGAGAATTCCATGATCATAAGTTAGGCGGGCGGCTCGACTTTCGGGTAGGGCGTGAAGAATTTGTTGATATCCTTGCCAGGTTAAACCTCGCAGGGTGACGCGCTTTTCGCCCAAAATTGATTGGTGAATTGGGGGTGCGGTAGCTACCATATTATTAGGTTTGGGATTGATTTTGTGTTTTCTAATTACAAATTATAGCAGTTTTCAACTACGCTATGAGTCCCTGGGAAATTCATCTGTAGGACTACCTAATAATTTCAGAATAGTATCAACATTGTTTAACTCTCCAACAATTCTACGGACTGGTTTAGGCCAAACTTTAATTAAGGTTGGGGTGGCGGAAATTTGATCGGTTTCTGCTAAGTCGGGATGTTTTAAAACATCAATAACTTTTAAGGTGTAAGGATGACCAGTAGAACTTTCTAACAGTTCATGCAAAGTGTGTAGGGTTTTTTCTGTTATTAGACTATGACCTGATACAAATAATCGTAAAATATAGCCTTTGGTTTCATTTGGTTCTGGTTGAGGAGATGAATTGAGGTTAAAAGCAGGAGATTGAACTTCCGATAGGTTTTCGTTGCTTGGTGAAATCATACTTACATCTGTTTTTTTTACCTGAACAATTAGATCATGATTTTCCCAAAGTTGAGGAAATTGTTCATAGTAAGTGGCAATAATTAAAGGGTTACAAACTTCTTCTGAATTCCTTGTGGGTTGCCAAACCAAATTCTCTGTATCAAAGATGGTATTTAATAATGTTTGGTATTGCAGAACCGGGGGATAAGCTTCTGCGGAAAACTGAATCTCTTGGGTTTGGGGGTTGACCCATTGATCATAGGTGGCGGTATAGCAAGGAATTAAAAAATGAGGAGGTTCTGGTAAACCCAGGAATTCTTGCAAATAAATGCAAAGATGGGAATGCCAACGACGCTGTTTATTGGGGTCGATAGAATAAACTAAATCTCCCCCAGGAGTAAATAAAGCGATCGCTTTAAATGAATGATTAACCGTAGATTGAAATAAACTCAAGGTATCATTCCACTTTTAGGTAATGGGTAATGGGGATCGNNCACGGATTTTAATCTGTGTTAATCTGCGTCATCCTCTTCATCCCCTCTTAGAGGATTAAGGTGATTCAATAGGGTGTAATCCGTGTAATCCGTGTAATCCGTTTAATCCGTGATCAGATTTTTGTTAGACTCGTCCTCGCAACATTTGGCTCATTTCGTTGGGGAAGGGAGAGACCTCTAAACAAATCTCCTCAGTAATTCGTCCTTCTTGGTAGAGATTATAAAGGGATTTGTTCATTGTTGTCATCCCTTCATAGGTATCTTTAAGCATAATTTGGTTGATGTCTTCAAACTTGTCTTTAACGATGTATTCCTTAATCACATCGGTATTGATCAGAACATCGTGAAAAGCAGCCCGTTTACCATCGGTAGTTTTACACAACAATTGAGCAATAATTGCCACCAAAGATTCGGAAATAGAGACTTTAATTGCAGATTGTTCCTCGGCGGTAAACATATCTAAAATCCGAGTTATGGTTTTTACCGCACTATTAGTGTGTAAGGTTCCAGAGACTAAGTGACCTGTTTGTGCTGCTTTTAAGGCGATTTGCATTGATTCTTTATCCCGAATTTCTCCCACAAGTAAGACATCGGGATCTTGACGCAAAGCTCCTTTAAGGGCATTAAAAAACTTCAAGGTATGACGTCCGACTTCTCGGTGTTTAATCAGGGATTTTTTACTTTCGTGAACAAATTCTACCGGGTCTTCAATAGTAATAATATTGTAGGCATAGTTCCGGTTCATGTAGTCAATCATTGCCGCTAGGGTAGTAGACTTACCTGAACCTGTGGGCCCAGTAACTAGAATTAATCCTTTGTGATAGTTACAGATTTTTTTAAATACGTCTGGTAACTTCAACTGTTCCAAAGTCAAAATCGACGAACCAATTAACCGCAACACCAATGAAGGGCCATTGAGGGCGTCAAAAATACTAATCCGAATTCGCACAAAACCTAAATCTGCTGCGCCGTCAAAGTCTAAGTTTTCTTGAAATTGCTGGATTTCCTCATCGGTCAACACCTCCATTAACCAACTCATAAACGTATTTAAGTCGGTGTTTGGCCAATCTAAAGGGACAATATCCCCCCGTTTACGCAAACGCGGTGGCTCATTCACCCCTAAGTGAACGTCCGAAGCTCCCTCCTCATTAGCTAGTTTGACAATATCCACTAATGTAGGATGTCCGGGGCTAGGGCCTTTATTTCTGGGTGCTACCATCACCC
>DMPJ01000516.1 GCA_003456035.1 Planktothrix sp. UBA8402 | reverse complement strand
ACGAATTACGAATTACGAATTAAGTCGTAATTTGTAGTTCTTAATTGCTTGGTAATTTTGGGTTTCACCATTACCCAATCACTCATTTAGGTGCTTAACTGATCATGCGGATATTTGATTTATGATGCGTCTGTTGACTAGCGTTGCTGCCCTGCGGTGTTATGTTCGTTCCTACCGAACTCAAAACCCCCTGAATTTTGTGGGTCTGGTTCCTACTATGGGAGGCTTGCATTTGGGGCATCTCAGCTTAATTCAACGGGCGAGAGCCGAAAATTCTTTGGTGGTGGTGAGTATTTTTGTGAATCCTCTCCAATTTGGGCCGAATGAGGATTTCCAAAAATATCCCCGGGCTTTAGAAACGGATTTGCAGCAGTGTGAACAGGCCGGAGTTGATGTTATATTTGCTCCTGGGGTAGATGAGATGTATCAATCCCCGGTGCAGACGATGGTGATTCCGACCGCAGCAATGATGTCGGGGTTGTGTGCAGGATCTCGCCCTGGACATTTTCAAGGGGTGGCTACGGTTGTGACCAAATTATTGAATTTAGTTCAACCGGATCGGGCCTATTTTGGACAAAAAGATGCTCAACAGGTGGCTATTATTCAATCTCTGGTTCAGGATTTAAACTGGCCAATTGAGATTATTTCCTGTCCAATTGTGCGGGAAATATCGGGACTGGCTTATAGTTCTCGGAATCAATATTTAACGCCTTCAGAACAACAACAAGCTACGGTTTTATATCGAGCCCTGGGTCGGGGTCAAGAACGGTTTCAAGAAGGTTCTAATTCCGCTACGGAGATTAAAAACGTTGTCCAAACTGAATTGGAGACGGAACCGCAAGTACAGGTAGAATATATTGAGTTAGTGGCACCCAAGACGTTAATACCATTAACAATAGTTGAAACAACGGGGTTATTAGCGATCGCTGCTCGTGTTGGTAATACTCGTTTAATTGATAATTTGATTCTGCGTCGTCGTCAACCGATTATTGCCATTGATGGCCCAGCCGGAGCGGGAAAATCCACCGTTACCCGCAAAATAGCTGAGGCGTTGGGCTTGTTATATTTGGATACGGGGGCGATGTATCGGGCGGTGACTTGGTTAATATTACAGTCTGGAGTTGCTATTGATGACGAAGTTGCGATCGCGGAAATTGTTAGTCAATGCCAGATTGAATTAATTCCCGACGGAGAAAAACCTAGAACCGTGATTAATGGTCAGGATGTCAGCGAAGCGATTCGATCCTTAGAGGTGACGGCCAATGTGTCGGCGATCGCGGCTCAGTGGGCCGTTCGTCAGGCGTTGGTAAAACAGCAACAAGCTTTTGGTGAACAGGGCTCAATTGTGGCCGAAGGTCGGGATATTGGGACAACGGTATTCCCTGATGCAGAATTGAAAATTTTCTTAACCGCATCTGTACAAGAACGGGCAAAACGGCGATTATTAGAACTGCACAGTCAAGGTAAAACGGAGATTACTCAAGAACAACTGGAACAGGATATTGCCGGGCGGGATCAACTCGACAGTAATCGGGCCATTTCCCCCCTGAGAAAAGCGACTGATGCGGTTGAAGTTCAAACGGACAATTTAACTATTGATCATGTGGTTCAACGGGTTGTTGATTTATATCGCCAAAACCTAAGATTTTAATAAAGATGTATTCTTATTGACATCTTTATGCACTAAGATTTTGTAGGTATTATGTTTAAACCCTCAAAATTAATCAGGTTACATTTGTCATCTGTGTCTTGACTTTTTATTAAAAATATGCGTCTCTAATCCCTAATCTAAATTGTAGATTAAGTTGGGCTTTTAGATGCTGTTTGATCGATCTCAATTCTACAATTCATTTCGGTGTAAAGGAGTAATCTCGTGGTTCAATATAGTCCTGTCGGTGGACAACAAAAAGTTGCCCTATTTGCTCTTGTAGCAGCTACTACAAGTTTTGTCATGGGTATGGTGTTACCTTTTAATCTGCGTGTTGAGCGAGCGAGTAGAGCCAGTATTCCTGCGGTTTCTTCAGAACCGTCCAAGGTGACTCCCAAAGTTGTAGAAAAGGTGGAAAGTTCTTCTCAGGAGGAAACTCCTCAAGTGTTATCTAAGTTAGGGATAAATCTGAAAGGTGCGATCTCTCAACGAGTAGATAACCTCGAAAAAACCTTGGCAAAACTAGAGAGTCAACGCTTTAATTATGCAATTCCTGAACAGTTTCAAGGGAAAACGATTAAAGAAGTTAGTATTCCTGGGGAACAAAAAGTGGTTGCGTTTACCTTTGATGATGGCCCCTGGCCAAGTAGTACCCGACAAATTTTAGATATTTTAAAAGAGAATAATATTAAAGGTACATTCTTTTGGGTTGGTTCGGCTTTAAAAAATCAGAAAGATATCGCTAAGGAAGTTGTCAGCGAGGGTCATGTTGTTGCTAACCATACCTGGAGTCATCGTTACCAAAAATACAGTCCCGCCGGAGCCGCAGAGGAAATTGAAAGCACATCTCAATTAATTGAAGAATTAACCGGGGTTGAAAGTCCGTTATTCCGACCGCCGGGGGGAGTTTTAGATAATGGTTTAGTGGATTATGTGTTTAAGCAGAATCATGTTAATGTGATGTGGTCAGTGGATTCTCAGGACTGGAAAGCTTCATCGGACAAAATTATTGATAATGTTTTAAAACAAGCTAAATCCGGTGGGATTATTTTAATGCCCGATGGGGGCGGAGATCGTTCAGCAACGGTAAAAGCGTTACCAACTGTGATCAAAAAACTGTCTGAGCAGGGTTATAGCTTTGTCACCATTCCTGAATTATTAGAAATCGCCGCTCAAAAACCTGTTGAACAATCTCAACCTACTGATAGCAGTCAACCTTAAATCAAGAATCATTATCGGGTGGGTGACACCAGAAAGTTCTGATCAGTTATCGGTTGTCACCAACCTTAGAATATTGTTAGATTCGTAGGGGCGGGTTCATTGAGATGCNNAGATGCGCGGTGATTAACAAAGATATCACACCAAGCCGCCCGTACAGGTTAATTCGTTAATTTAGGGGTTAAAGATTGTGATTATTTCTAATAGTTTAGAAACGAAATTAACGGAAAATAAATCTCAGTTTCAAGATAGCTTTTTAATTACAATTGCACCTCTTTTATTAGAGGAAATTTATGCTTTAGCGGATGATAATAGAAATGGGGCGATTGTGGTGATGAGTGGAATGGTGAGAAATCAAACCAATGGTCAACCCGTAGAATCTTTAGAATATCAAGCTTATCAACCGATGGCGATAAAGGTATTTGAACAAATTGCTACCGAGATTCGCGCCTCATGGTTAGATGTGACTCGTGTAGTCATTCATCATCGCGTTGGACGGTTAAGAATTGGTGAAATTAGTGTTTTAATAGCAATAGGTTGTCCTCACCGTCGAGAAGCTTTTGAAGCCTGTCAATATGCCATTGATACCTTAAAGCATACAGCACCGATTTGGAAAAAAGAACATTGGAAAGATGGTTCAAGTAGTTGGGTGAGTATTGGGGCTTGTGAAACCAATTGTTAATTTCGATAAGACCATTTTAGATAGTTTAAGAAAAGGGAACGAGAAACCGGGTTTCTCAACTCATCTTTCTGTT
>DMPJ01000143.1 GCA_003456035.1 Planktothrix sp. UBA8402 | reverse complement strand
GAAATCCTCTTAAATCCGTGATCCAGATTTATTCACATAAAACCCAAGTATCTTTACTCCCACCTCCTTGAGAAGAATTAACAACTAATGACCCTTTTTTCATCGCCACACGAGTTAATCCCCCGGGATGAACATAGATATCTTCACCATATAAAATATAGGGTCTTAAATCAACATGACACCCTTCAAAACCATCTCCCAATAAGGTAGGAACCCGAGATAAAGATAATGTCGGTTGTGCAATATAATTCCTGGGATTTGCCTTAATTTTTTCAGCAAATTCTAGGCGCTCTGGTTCCGTAGATTGGGTTCCCACTAACATCCCATATCCTCCCGCTTCATTCGCCGCTTTAACAACCAATTTATCAAGATTATTCAGCACATATTCCAGTTGTTTCGGTTCCCAACATAAATAGGTCGGAACATTAGATATAATTTGTTCTTCTCCTAAATAATATTGAATCATTTCAGGAACATAAGCATAAATCACTTTATCATCAGCAATTCCTGTTCCTAAAGCATTAGCTAGAGCCACTCTACCATGACGATAAACTTCAGTTAATCCGGGAATACCTAACATTGATTCTGGATTAAAAACTAACGGATCAATAAAATTATCATCAATTCTACGATAAATCACATCCACCCGTTTTAATCCCTTAGTGGTTCGCATTTGCACATAGCCATCACTCACCACTAAATCCCGTCCTTCGACTAATTCTACCCCCATTTGTTGGGCTAAAAACGAGTGTTCAAAATAGGCAGAATTATACATCCCAGGAGTTAGGACAACAACCGTAGGATTAATAATATGATCCCCAGCTAAATTTAGCAAAGTATCTAATAAATGACTAGGGTATTCATCAACGGGTTGAATCCCTAATTTGGCAAAAAGTTGGGGAAATGTGGTTTTCATTACCCGGCGATTTTCTAAAACATAAGAAACCCCCGATGGACAACGTAAATTATCTTCGAGAACATACCATTTTCCCTCTCCATCCCTAACTAAATCTGTTCCCGTAATATGACACCAAATTCCTTTTTGTGGTTTTAACCCCATACAAGGTTCGAGGAATCCCTTAGAAGAATAGATTAATTCTTGAGGAATAATCCCATCTTTGATAATTTTTTGTTCCCCATAAATATCATCAATAAATAAGTTTAATACATGAATACGTTGCTTTAATCCTCGTTCTAAATAAGCCCATTCTGAAGCAGAAACAATTCTAGGAATTAAGTCAAAAGGTAATATTCTTTCCGTACCTTGACTATCATTATAAACGTTAAAAGTTGCTCCCAACTTCATCATCGCTGTTTTAGCCGCTTCCTGTCGAATTTCTAAATCCCCTGGGGATAACGAATTAATCCGATCAATTAACGGCGCTGCGTGGGGACGAGGTTGTCCTTTCGCGACAAAAAGTTCATCGTAGAATTCACCTGGATCGTAGAATTGAAATCGCACAGCCTTTTGTCCCTATTTTTTTGAATATACTTGACATATAAGAGTCTTAGAGAACGGTTAACTGTAGCTTTTGATACTAATTCCTAAACCATTCACTAGACTCGTCTGGGTAATGAATAGATATCATATCATGTTAAGTATAACTTAAAATATTAAGAAATTAGAATTGACTGAAGATTTATTGGTTTGACTTTGTTGTTGAATTGCCACTTGATAGGCTTGTTTATAGTGAGCGATCGCCGAAATCCGCTATGATTAGGTCTTCTATTTTTAGAAAATCTTCCCAATTAGTTCCCCAATCATCTTAACTTAGTGTCTTATGGCCTTTGTGGTTACTTTAATAAAGGATTTAACCAATACAAAATTTGTTTTTTAAGTTGGTTCAAATCTTGATAAACCGCTTGTTTAATCCATTGACCAATAGCATCTAAGGGAGTAAAGGTTTCTCCCACTGACCAGTTGACATTTTGACCGAGGGGAGTTTGATGATCGCCATTTAATTTTTGTAAAGTGGTTAACCCAGGAAACCGTTGATCTAAAATATCATGTAAATTAGAGGTTTGATCAATATTATCTTTAGAGAATTTAATTAAAAGATTTCTTCTAATTCGATAGCGAGCGCCAACTAAAATATTAGTTTCTTCAGGAGAAGGGGTAAATTCCACATCCATAAATTGTGAAATTTGTTCAACTAAAGGAATAGATTGACGGGCGGCATAATTATTAAACGACATTAAAATATTTCCTGAACGTTCGACGGGAAATAAAGAACCAATTAACAAATGCAATTTACACCCCATACTATGTCCTAATCCATAAATTGGTAAACCTCGCCGTTTTAATAATTGCAGATCATATAAATCATATAATCCATCTTCAAATATCTCTAAAACTTCTTTAGCGATCGCTGTATGATCCAGGGTATTTACAAAAGGAGTAGCAACAATCGCATAACCTTGATAGGCTAATTCTTCTAATAAGCAACGATAGGTTAAATGCGGTGCGCTGGCGACAAAAGCTCCCCCTAAAAAATGCACAATTGCTTGAGGGCGAGGGGGAATTAAAACCCAATTTCCTGAAATAGAAAGCCAGTCCATTTGATTTTTTATAATTGTTATTTTGACATAAAATTAATACCCTCTATGAGCATAATTTTAACTCTATTATAGAGGGATTTATACTTATTATACCTCAATTTATGAATTTTTGGCAGATATAATTATGCTTTATTTCGATAAGATTTGGCAAGCATTTGTGCAGCGAAGACACCGCCGATAAATCCAAATAAATGTCCCTGCCAAGAAATCCCATATTGTGAGGGTAAAACCCCCCAAATCAAGCCCCCATAAAGCCAACCCACAACTAGGGATAAGGCAATAGAAGCAAAACTGCGTTCAAAAAATCCTCTTAATAGCAGAAATCCTAAATATCCAAAAATAACCCCACTCGCCCCAATATGAATTGTATTAGGTGAACCGAATAACCACACTCCCAAACCACTGAAAATCATGGTTATGAATGTGACAACAAAAAAGTCTTTAACATCCCGCAGCATCACAAACCAACCCAGGATAATCAAGGGTAAAGTATTGGCAGCTAAATGGTTAAAATTTCCATGCAAAAAAGGAGCAAAGAAAATACCTTGTAATCCTTGAATATGATGGGGACGAATTCCTAAGCCATTTAACGCGCCTCTAAATACAAAAAAATCAATAATTTCAATTATCCACAGGAAAGCAACAATTCCCCCTAAAATTAGGATATGGCTTTTGAGTTCCTGAGTCAGTGATGTTTCAGTTCGGTTAGACATAATCGTTTAGGGTTGTAAAATAACGGGATCTGGGTTAACTACAAAACGAATTCCCACTGTTTCGTATTCGGCTAAGATTAATTATATGATAGTCAAGAATCTAGTCAATTGTCTATGAAAAATGTTAAATTAGGAAAATATCTTAGCTTAAATGATTTTTGTACCTGTACAAATACTTATCAAAAATATTCCGATAAAATTAATCCTTATCCTAATTCAGAAGAATCAATTCAAGCATTAAAAGACCTAAATTATTATATTCTTGATCCGGTTATTGATTATTTTGGTTTAGCTCAATTTAAACTAACTTATGGTTTTTGTTCCCATGAATTAAGGATTTATTTAGACAAAAAAGATCCAATTACCGGACTAAAAAATGGTCGCGTAGCTCCTAAATTGGATCAACATATTGCCCATGAAGTTAAAAAAAATGGAGAATATTACTGTCAAAGGTTAGGTGCGGCTTGCGATTTCCTAATTTTAGATTTAGATAGTGATCAATTAGTGAATTGGATTTTAAAACAACAACTTCCTTTTGATTCTCTCTATTTTTATGGCAAAAATCGACCGATTCATATTAGTTATGGCCCCGAACATAAACGCGATATTTGGACATTTACTACCACAGGGAAACCGACTCAAAAAGGAATTGAACTTTGGATTAAAACCGCAAAGGAGTTTTTGTAGATTTTGTGATTATATGAAATAACTGTTGCATAAAACTCCCCTGTAGAGACGTTGCATAAAACCCCCCCCGTAGAGACGTTGCATGCAACGTCTCTACGGGGGGAATGTGTAGCAAACTATTAGATGCTTAATAGCGCAGTCAAATTAAACCGTTAATTGACATTGAGGACAATTACATCCTCTAATTGGGGCGTTGCTGTGATCTGTTGTCCAAGTTGGGGCTAAGGTAGGGGATATTTGATTTAAACTCAGGGCTGGTTTAATCATCGTTTGAGGGGAAACTTTAGGGCTTAAAAATGCAATTTTAGCAGCAGGAATAACGGGCATAGATTGAGCGATTAACACAAGAGCCTGGCGAGATGTAAACATTGGTTGGGTGAGTGTTAAAATAGAGACAATAAAAACACTCAATGCTAAGACAAAAATCGGAAATTTTTTGAGCAATTTCATAGATAAAATGATCACAATATTGTGTTTTAACCTGTTACCTATTTGGGTGAATCGGATCAGGATGATACATTTATTATAGAACAAGTTTTAATATTTGATCCTGAAATTGAGAATTTAGCTTAAACTGGGTTAGAGCAACTGATCATAAATTTTGTAAATATTAAAGGAGAATCGAACATCATGAAAGCAACTGTATCCCGTTTGATCGTCTTACTACTTGCTATGGGTGAAGTATTTATAAGTTTATCGGCGATCGCCTTAGCAGGTGGCCCGCCTCCAGGTAAACCAGTACGACCCCAAGCCGCACCAGCAACCACCCAACCTAATCCTAACTCTAATTCAGAAAAAGATGATCTTCCCCCCCGATTTCCCTTACCAAGTGCAAGAGTTGGTGCGGTGAATGGACTCGTCACTATTAAATTAATTAATAATAGTAATGTCCCGATTCAATATCAACTAATTGGAGGAACTCGTCAACAATTATTAGCCAAAAATGCTACAATTCAAGTCCAAGGTTCACCCCCAATTACTCTTACCTATCAACGCCAGGATGGGGGTTCTTTATTAGTCAGACCTCAGCAAACTTCCCCGGGAGTTTTAGAAGTACAATTTGAGGTAACAAACAATTTTAGTCTGGATACCCGATCTATGAATATAAACCAAGCCGGATCGGTGTTTTTAAATTAATTTTAATTCGGCGATCGCACCTCTAAATTTAAGGCTTTAAAATCTGTTGATCAAGATCCGAATCTAATGGAGAAACTAAGCCATTTTCATTGAAATAAATTTGACGAATATCAGCAGGTAAATTCTCCTCTAAGGTGCGATAGGCTCCTGTTAATAGTTCTTTAACTTCATTTGGAGAAACCGACTCTCCCTCGGCTTGTAAATAAGCAGAAATTCGAGTTTCACTCCAATGAAATGTTTGAGCCATCACCAGAATTAACCTTAATAAAGGTTCCATCCGGTCTAATACTAATCCCACATAACACCACAGAGGAGGAGGCGCTGCTGATAAGGAATATTGGATAGATTCAACTGGGGGTAACTCCGCTTGATTAATACAAACTGCGGTAACATTAATTAACCAATTTTGTAGCGTATTTCCCCCTTCTGTGCTGTCTTGTTCTCTTAAATTTAACGGGCGCATTTCATAAAAAATATGTCGCCAGGTTTGAGAGAATAAATAATCCGCTTGTACAGGCGATCGCACTGAATGACGAATTAAAGTATAGACAATTAAACCGTAACGGCAGAAAATAGCAACAAAGTATTTACCCTGATCAGGATAATTCTGAAACAGAGTTAACAATTCCTGGTCTTTATGATGAAATAGGGATTTGACCAGTGGGTGACCAGATTCGGGTATTTGAAGCGTTTGCACGGCAACTCACAGCAAATTTTAGCTGGATAGTGTTTTCCGGTTGCATCATAGCTGATCTTGGATCTAAAATCAACTCTTGAACCTTTATTCGTTATTTATTGAGATCCTAACCGATTTAATTCAATATTATTGATTTTAATTTATGGATTTTTTACTCAAAAAACAGTCCCATTCCACCCTAGAAACTCGAAAAACTAGAAACCTATTAATTCTATTACTTCCGGCTACAATTTGGTTAATAATTTTCTTTATTATTCCTCTGATTATTGTCTTAGTTTATAGTTTTTTAGAACGGGGAACCTATGGGGGAGTTACCTGGGAATTTACTCTGAAAAATTATCAACGATTAGCTAATGATTTATACCTAAATATTTTTTGGAGATCCCTGGGTCTAGCCTCCTTAACTACCTTAATTTGTTTAATTATTGGTTATCCCTTAGCCTTTTTTATTGCCACTTCTTCGACCCGTTGGCGAAACCTGTTATTATTTTTACTAATTATTCCCTTTTGGACAAACTTTCTAGTTAGAACCTATGCTTGGATCATTATTCTTCGTTCTGAAGGTGTGATTAATACCGTGTTACAAAGTTTAAATTTAATTCAAGAACCTCTGAATTTACTCTTTACTCCCTTTGCCGTTATTGTTGGTTTAATTTATGGTTATTTACCCTTTATGATTCTACCATTATATGCCACCATTGAACGATTAAACTTTTCTTTAGTTGAAGCGGCTCAAGATTTAGGTGCAAACCAGATTAGAACGTTTTTTAGAATTATTCTACCCTTAACTTTACCTGGAATTATTGCCGGATCTATTCTGGTTTTTATCCCGGCTTTAGGTGCATTTATTGGCCCGGATATTCTCGGAGGAGCAAAAACAGTTATGGTCGGAAATTTAATTCAAAATCAATTTTTACAAGCCCGGGATTGGCCCTTTGGTTCGACTTTATCAATGGGATTAATGATATTAGTATTAATTCCTGTTATGATTTATTTTAGAAGTTCTAATACCGATAATTTATATTAAAACTATGAACATTAAAACCCTGGATAATTTTATTCATACCTGGGGAAAAACCGGATTAAAACTACAAGCTACCCTAGTTTTTGCTTTTCTTTACTTACCGATTTTAATTTTAATCATTTATTCCTTTAATGACTCTCGATTTAATTCAAATTGGACAGGATTTACATTAAAATGGTATCAAAAGTTATTCAGTGGCTTAACAGAAAGTACCGCCGATATTTCTACCCAAAGTCTCTGGAATTCCTTACAAAATAGTTTAATTATTGCGATCGCTTCCACCTTAATAGCCTCTATTTTAGGAACCATGGTAGCCTTAGCTTTAGAACGCTTTCGGTTTCCAGGCTCTAAACTATTAGAAGCGTTATTATTATTACCGATTATTATTCCCGAAATTACATTAGGCGTTTCCCTATTAGTCTTTTTTACCTTAGTTTTTAGAATCCTAGAAAATCTCACCGGAATTCACTTGACTTTAGGCATACCATCGGTAATTATTAGTCATGCCACCTTTAGTATTGCCTTCATTACTATTACGGTCAGGGCGCGTTTATCCGACTTAGATCCCGCTTTAGAAGAAGCAGCATTAGATTTAGGAGCGAATGAATGGAAAACCTTTTGGCGAATTACCTTTCCTTTGATTTTTCCCGCTATTTTAAGTGGTGCATTATTAGCTTTTACCATCTCCTTAGATGATTTTGTTGTTACCTTTTTTACAACGGGAGTAGGTGCAACTACCTTACCTTTATTTGTCTATGGAATGATTAAATTATCCGTCAGTCCAGTTATTAATGCCATTTCAACTTTAATGTTACTCGCTTCTCTCTTTTTGGTAATATCATCTTTGAAATTACCAGATGGAGTTAAGGTAAAATAGCGAGCGGGGACTTGTTATATAAAATCCATTATAGACACCCCCTATTACCCCCCTTCCCCCCTGTAGAGACGTTGCAT
>DMPJ01000529.1 GCA_003456035.1 Planktothrix sp. UBA8402 | reverse complement strand
ATCTAGCAAACTGACTCCTAAAGATCCTACTTTTTGAGCACCCGTAATTTCTGTGGTATCAAGGCTATAACCAGCTTCTTGCCACTTCGATGAATCTAATTTAATTGAGTCTCCAATCAAATTACCACTTTTATCCAGAGCTTGAACTTCGAGTTTACTGTTCATACCCCGTTCAAAGAACAGGAATTTATCCGCAAATTTATCAAAGAACAAGTCAAGGGTAAAGTTGCCCCTGTCTTCTGTATCGACAATATTGTTTAAGTTCAGATTTCCCAGAGAGGCTGCTAAATCGCTTCCTGTTGGATTTTCTGCCTTAACACCTGTAGATTTATCTCCTCTATCGCTACTGGCTGCGCCTGTGTTGCCAGATGTCCAGAGATCGTTTTGGTTGATATTAACATTTTTAACTAGGGAGAAATCGTTGTAGGTTTTCCCGTTAATTTCGACTGAGTTTAAAAAGATGTCGCTTTTCCACTTGTTTGTATCCGTTGTGGAGAAGTTGGTTTTGAAGGTAAACGCTTGAGCAGATGTCGCACAAATACCTGTCAGAGCTAAGGTAGAAATTAAGGTTGTGAAGAATCTAGTTTTCATTTGCACTCCTGTGTGTGAATATTCTACTGGTTACTGTGACCCTGAACTCGTGACTCTGTTTTTCTGAGTATGTCCTGAGAGTGGGACATCTCGGCAACCAGAGTAATTCATACAAGCCGTTACTAATACAATAGCAAACCTGAATGGTTTGTCACCCCTATTTATAAAAATTCCTAGAAGTTTTACATAACCTTTATAGAAATCGGTATTTATTTAAAGAATTGACCCAATCCCCATATATAGATGATAACGCCTCTATATATAATATTTTAGAAAATCGCGGTTGAGTCCGGCGATAATATTGTTAATATTATCGAGTTTTAGTCTCCGTAAGATCACGGATTTTTGAAAAATACGCAACAAAAAAGCACCAGGAAGGAGTAAACTATTAAGTATCTAAATTGGTTATTGGGAAACCGTAAACCCCCTGTAGTGTGTTGGCGAAGTCCGGCGCGACTGGTGCCTATCCTCCCTGACTCTTTATTATTTGTTCAATTGAGTTTCTTCCCGGTTAAGCGCCACTAAAACCGCTTGCTGACTGACATTTTTGTATACTGTTTCTAAATATTCCATGATAATATCTGTGTCGGATAAAGCAGAACGATTTGCAGAAGTGATGGTTATTGGTGTTAAGGTCATTGGGCCTAAAACATCTAGTACCGTTTCACTACTCGGAGGCGGTATAATCACAACTAAAGCAGAATCTAGCTGTTGAGAGTAATTCCAAAATTGATCAAAATTTAATGAATTATGATTAGATTTTATCGTTATTTCTTCCGAGGTAGCAACGTTAATTTCATCTTTACTTTGACCTCGCAACTGTCGTAAAGCATTAATAATTTGTTCGGCATTTTTTCCCCTAAGTTGAAATAAAACGAAAGGATCTTCACTAAAGCGATCGCCTAACATATAATAAACTGCGGCAATATGTTTACAGGGATTAGCTTGATCTGGACAACTACATTCAGAATGAACATTATCTAAGGAAAAGGGAAATAATCTTAACCCATTGGCGGCAAATACATCCTCAATATCCTGGGGCATTTCTCCCGCTAATAATTTAGCACTAAAAATTGCCCGTTGTGATAGAGTTGTAATAATATAATTCCATTCTTCATTACTAAATATATCCAACCATAAAGAAACGGTATAAGGTTCGATTTGAGTCCCCTGAACCTGTGCTAAAACTTTTTGATCTTTAAATTCAATATTTAAAACGTTACCTTCTCTAGCGTAATTTCTAGCCCGTTCCAAGCGTTTTTTAAACTTATATTTGTCTAATAAATCTAACCATTGTTGTGACCACCATTCCTGACTCATTTTATCCTCCTTTGTAATTGACTTAAATTAAGAATAAGATGCGCTGAAGTGCTACAACGGTATTTCTTCTTCAATAATAGAATTACGATCTAATATTAATAGATTCCTGAGTTGATCGGTATCTAAAGCTGTTAACCAATCTTCTCCCGCACTAACAACCTGTTCCGCTAACGCTTTTTTACTTTCAATTAAATCATGGATTTTTTCCTCTAATGTTCCTGTACAAACAAATTTATGGACTTGTACATTTCGGGTTTGACCAATTCTAAAAACTCGATCTGTCGCTTGATTTTCCACTGCGGGGTTCCACCATCGGTCAAAGTGAAAAACATGATTTGCCCGGGTTAAATTTAAACCCACTCCTCCGGCTTTTAACGATAATATCATAATCGGGGGAGCTTGGGGATCATTTTGAAAACGATCAATCATTTCTTCCCGTTTATTTTTTGAGGTACTCCCATATAAAAATAATATTTCTCGGTTGAAATAATGTTCTAAATAGGGTTGTAATACTTTTCCCCATTCAGCAAATTGAGTAAAAATTAAAGCCCGATCTCCTTCTGCTAAAACCTCATCTAACATTTCCGTTAAACGTTGTAATTTCCCGGAATATTGAGTTTTAATTAGAACTGATTTTTTACTATTTTTAACCTTAGCTTCGATTAAAACCGGATGATTACAAAGTTGTTTAAGTTTTACTAATAAAGCTAAAATCATTCCTCGACGTTGAATTCCTTCCGCATCATCAATTTTTGCTAAGGAGTCATCGACAATTTTTTGATATAAAGTTGCTTGTTCAGTTGTTAAAGGACAAAAGACTATATTTTCCTGTTTTTCGGGTAAATCTTGAATAATATCTTTATCGGTTTTTAACCGACGTAAAATAAAAGGTTGAACTAGCGATCGCAAAATCTTTAAAGAGTCCGTATCCCCATATNNTCAATCGGAATAGCAAACCGTCGTTGAAAAAATAGCCGTTGTCCTAAATACCCTGGGTTCAAAAAATCCATAATTGACCACAATTCCGATAGGCGATTTTCTACCGGAGTTCCTGTTAACGCTATTTTAAAAGATGCGTTAATATTTTTAATAGTTTTGGATTGTTTAGCATCGGGATTTTTAATATTTTGGGCTTCATCTAATA
>DMPJ01000511.1:3580-8020 GCA_003456035.1 Planktothrix sp. UBA8402 | reverse complement strand
CAACTGGAAGGATTCCGTGATCATTGCGTTTTGGGCTCTCTAGCTGTTGTTTTGAAAACTGGTATCCTATGCTACACCATCTCTAAAAATATTTGCTATCTTCATAAACATACATATCTTCCTAGAGGATAGTAGACAATTTGTCAAATACTTGTTACACTTGTTAACAATACTGGAGAACCCGTAAGGAGTCAGCCATGAACCAACCCGCAGAGTTATCTCTTGAGCAACAATTCAACCTAACTTCCTTCAAGATGCAAGTAGGTCAAATGAGTCCAGAACAGGCTCAGGATTTTCTGATCAACCTCTATGAACACATGATGGTGAGAGAAAATATGTATCAATATTTTCTCAAACACCATTGGGGACTCGAACCCAATTTTGCACAGGAGTAGACCTTGAAACTGTTGCAGTCGGCGACGCTCCATCTTTGACTTTTATAAGAGTGCCAGGAAACAAGTTATGAGTAATGGGGCGTCAAACNNTAATAGTAATGGGGCGTCAAACTGCTTAATTAAAATTACCCAGGGTAAGATTATTATATGATTTACGATTTGCGTTCTAGGGTCGCTTCCATCACACTGATTAAATTTAAAGAATGCCCGGCCATAATTCCACTACAATAATAGTAATGGTTAGAATCGACTTTTCTGATGGTTTCAAAGCCATTCCGACGTTGACGTTCATCTCCTAAAACTCGATAACGCTGGACAATAGATTCGGGGCTAATTAAACCTTCGCCTTCAATTTTCCCTAGTTGACTATGTTGCAAAACAAAGGTATATTCTCTTTCATTACTATCTAATCGTCCCCGATACTGTAAAATAATATCTTCGCGGTCGCTATTGGGAAAAACTAATTTTGTCACCATACTAAACCAGTCGCTTTGATGCCAAGCAATAACTGTTTTTCCGCGAAGGGCAATTGGCATTTGATTACGGTCAATCCAATTTCCTTCTAATAACCATTGACCAGATTCCATCAAAAATGTGTGAGTCACAGTGCCACCCTTATTCGCACCTAGACTAAAACTTTTTAACTGATAGAAAACACACAGACCAGGTTGTGCGAGATCTAAATGTTATTGATTTAAGTCATTACTTTTGATCCTATCACGTTGGGACTAAAGACGGTGTGAATTTCTCCCAATAAAACTTCCGAGGTTGCACCCGTTACCAAGGGTAAATTACCAGGAATTTCTAATAGTCGCCAATAGGCTAAAACCGCAAAAGCGATCGCTTCTTTAAAATCAGCATTTAAGCCTAGTTCGGAAGTGGAAAAAACCGGAATTGGAGCGAATAAAGTTTGTAAACGCTGTTTTAAATAGTCGTTATGGCTACCGCCACCACATAATAAAATCTGATCGGGTAATTCAGGTAAAAATTGACAATAACTGTGATGAATAGAAACGGCAGTTAATTCGCTTAAAGTGGCTATAATATCCGCCGGACTTAAATTATAGAGTTCGGCTTCCCTTAAACAACGTTGCCAATATTCCAGACCAAATAATTCCCTTCCCGTTGATTTGGGGGGAGGTTGTTGAAAAAAATCTTGCTGTAACCACTGTTCGACTAGGGCGATACAGGGAGTTCCCGTCGTCGCCCAAGCCCCATCACGGTCATAAGTTTGAGCGCCCGCAGAAAAATATTGTACGGCTAAATCTATTAAGCTGTTTCCTGGCCCGGTATCCCAACCTAAGATCCTGTTATCGGTTTTAGGGAGATAAGTAACATTACCAATTCCCCCTAAATTTTGAATACAGCGATGATATTGGGGATGGTGGAGGATATAGTTATCGAGAATGGGAACTAAGGGCGCGCCGTGACCCCCGGCGGCAATATCCGCTACCCGAAAATTACTGACAGTGGTTAAACCCGTTAACTGGGCAATTACCTCTCCCCGTCCCAGTTGCAGACTGTAACCGAGTTGATTTCCTTGGGGGGGACGATGAAACACCGTTTGACCATGGGAGCCAATTAATTCCGCAGGTGCAGAGGATTGTTGTAAAGTTAAAGCAGCGTTAGCAAAAACGTTGGCGATCGCATCATCTAATTCCGCCAATTCTGGCATTGATAGAGACTTTCCACTGCATAAGTCCAAAATTTGCGATCGCAACTCCGAAGGATAGGGAATTGTTTTTCCGGTCAAGAATTCCAGTTTCAAATCCTTTTGGGAACCGGAAATTTCCACCAGAGCCGCATCAATCCCATCCACCGAAGTTCCACTGATTAAACCAATCACACGCATGGGAATTACTGGGGATTAACTATCAATGGAGCCAACTGCCACCACAATCACCGTAATATTATCCTTTCCCTCCCGATCTTTGGCAGCTTTGATTAGGGCTGTCGCTGCGGTATCACAGGATCGAATCAATTTTAGATGGGAAGCAATGATCCCGTCCGGGACTTCTTCGGTCAAGCCATCACTGCATAATAACAGGCAATCTCCGGGCTGTACATCCATCTGAGCAATACTAATTTCCGAGAGATCTTCGCGTCCCAAACACTGGGACAGAACATGACGCCAAGGATGGCTACGAGCTTGATCATGAGTTAAAGCATTGCGTTTAACTGCTTGGGCGACCCAAGTTTGATCTTCTGTAATTTGTTCTAACTGATGTCCGCGTAAACGATATAAACGGGAATCACCCACATTAGCAAACCAAGGACTATCCTGATCACGGAATAAGGCGACAACTGCGGTTGTTCCCATATCCGAGCGTTCAGGATGTTTGTCTTGATCATCTAAAAGTGCTTTGTTGGCGGCGACAAACGCATCGTTGAGAATAGTGTCCGATTTTTTAGAACTGTCCCAATGCTTCAGGATGTGTTCTTTAATGGTTTGAGTGGCAATCAGACTGGCTTCCTGACCGCCTGCGTGTCCACCCATACCATCGGCGACAATAAAAAAACGGCCATCAGGATCAATATAGTAAGAATCTTGGTTGGCGCTACGGACATTGCCCGTATCCGTCATCCCGGCAAAATAACGTTTCATAAACAAGTAAAGATTGACCTCTAACTTCCAAGGGGGTTAAATTTTAAAATTTTCCAATATTTGCCGATCTCCGATTGCCTAGAAGTATTGCAAAACAGTTGTTCTTCAGATTAGATATTTACATCATCCGATCCAAACGATCAATCCGTCGCAACAGTCTTAAAAAAGCAATCCCCAGAGCAACAGCTAAGAATATTACAAACAGAGCTAATCCCACTTTATCACTAATCAATAACAGTGTCGCTGATAGAGTCAAGGCAGCGATCAAGACAGCGTAATTGGTTCCCATTTGGACATTACTCATCCGTCGTAATACCCGGTCGGTTTCGGCCAGACGAACCCGCATTCGGATATCCCCCTGTTCGAGTTTCTCTAGGGTGTCTTCAATGCGTCCGGGCAAACCCAAGGCTGAGGAACTGACTTGAACAGCTTGGCGGCTGAATTCGTTAAAAATACTATTGGCAGTATTGGGAAGATTTCCATTAGACATAAGCTGCATGGCAAACGGCTGTGCCACCTCCATAAAGTTAAATTCGGGGTCGAGTCCTTTTCCCACTCCTTCTAAAGTAGAAAATGCCCGCATTACAAAGGTAAAGGTAGCGGGGAAACGAAAAGGTTGATCATAAGCAATTTCATACAAATCATCACTGATGGAGGCAATGGATTGATTTTCAAACGGTTGATCCATAAAGTTATCTAACATATACTGAACCGACCGCCGCACTGGCCCCATATCCCCCGTAGGTGCGATCGCCCCCATAGCAATCAAGGATTTTACCACCCGATCTCCATCTTTTTGAGTAATCCCAAATAGGGTTTCCATCAGTTTTTCCCGCAGATTGGACGTGATTTGTCCCATCATGCCAAAATCATAGAAAATCAATTCTCCGCCCGGACTAACAGCAATATTACCCGGATGGGGATCGGCATGGAAAAAGCCATGATTTAGGAGTTGTTGTAAATAGGCTTTGGCTCCCATTTGTGCGAGTTCTTTGCGATCAAGTCCCGATGCTTCCAAGGCTTCATAATTGCTAATTTTAATCCCAGGAAGATACTCTAAAGTTAGGACTCTGGGGGAAGTATATTGCCAAGAAACTCTGGGGACTTTCACCCAATCACAATTACGGAAATTCCTGCGGAAAGTATCGGCATTCCTACCTTCATTTAGGTAGTCAATTTCTAACCATAAAATTCGACAACATTCGTCATAAATTCCGATCCAATCTCGACCTTTTCCCCAACGGGGATGATTTTGGAAGTAACGAGCAATACCTCGCAAAATCCCTAAATCAATTTCAAATAGTTTTTTCAGTCCCGGGCGCTGAACTTTAACTACTACATCCGCCCCAGAATGGAGTTGGGCTTTGTGAACTTGACCCAGACTGGCTGCTGCTAAGGGAATTGGATCAAAATTCTGGAATAAATTTTGAACGGTTTTAC
>DMPJ01000511.1:0-3567 GCA_003456035.1 Planktothrix sp. UBA8402 | reverse complement strand
CGGAGTTTGGAAAGTTCTTCTACATATTCGACCGGGAATAAATCCGACCGGGTGGAAAATAATTGTCCAACTTTAATAAAAGTCGGCCCTAAATCTAAAAAAGTTTCCCTTACCCAAATAGCTTGTGCTCGACGACGAGCATTTTTTTTATCTTCAGTAAAACCGCCCCAGTAACTCCATTTTTTACCATCTATCCACAACCAAGTTAACCACGTCAACACGAACGTCCAAATATCAACAAAACGTCGTTGACGGGAATAATTTTTGCGGTTCCAACGGTAGGATTTCCCCCCATAATTTTTGACCGGAGGAGTGACTAAAGGCGGATTAATTCGTTGTTCTGAATCGGAACCCCGAATTGAATTATCAACAGGAACTGACACGACCGTTTCCACAATTAAGTTAACCCAATAAGCGCTTATTTTGAATACAAAAGAGTTTAAACGGTACGATTACGATACTGTTGCAGTTCCGAGCGTAATTCCGCGACTTCCGCCCGCAGTTCGTCAATGGTGGCTTGTAAGTCCACTGGTTCACGGTTAGAGGATGGGAAGTCACTATCGGTAACAACGGTTGCAACTTCTTGGTAAGCCCGTTCCATCACCTGTTCGGTGAACTTTCTTAGATGTTCTTTCTGTTCGGCGTCAAATTTTCCTAGTTCACTGAGAACGTTGGACAGACTATTTCCCAGTTGTTCATACAGTCCTTCGGCTAAGGCGCGGCCCACAAAAAATGAATTCACGGCGGGTTTACTCATAAAACTTAAGTTTTGCTAACTTCCGTAACAAATTATAACCTGCCTNNAGGTCACATTTTCAAAGTTAAGATAGGTTTGACTGTGTTTATGGTTGGGTTTGATGCCCAATCACCCGTTGTCTAAACCTGTCTCCCTGCTTGCGTTTCGGGGTTTAACCCTATACTTTGGCAGGAACGTCTCGCACTCCGTAACAAATTATAACCTGCCTTTCTCATCTTAAGGTTTTTGTTTAGGTAAAAACACCTCTGTAGAGATGTTGCATGGAACGTCTCTACTACATTAGCAACGTCTCTACTACATTAGTCAGGATTAATTCCTAACGCTCGGAGTCGTTCTGCTAAACGTTCAGCCCGTTGGTGTTCGGTTTCAGCCCGTTGACGCTCGGTTTCAGCCCGTTGGTGTTCGGTTTCCGCTAAGGTTTGAGCTTGGAGTGCGGCTTCTTGTGGGGTGGCAATTAATTCCCCTGCTGCACTAAAATAACGCAATTGATTGTGATAAATTCCCAAATATAATCCTAATACATGACTCCATAATAACCCCGATTCATTCAGCAAAATGGGTTCATACTCCTCACCACTTAAGCGAAATCCAGCTAACTCTAAATCTTCGGGAGAAAACCAGAAATATTCCGGGGTTCTAAACCGATTTTGATACAGATTTTTCTTTTCTCCTCGATCAATTTTTGCTGTAGAATCCGAGAGTAATTCTATAATTATATCGGGATATTTACCATCTTCTTGCCACACAACCCAAGAGCGCCGAGGACGTTTTGCCGTATTTTTAGCCACAAAAAAGTCTGGGCCTCTAAACTCTCGATTTTTGAGTTGTTGTTGACTATAATAAATGGTTAAATTGGCTCCAATAAAATAATCCTCTCGCTCTCGCCAGAGCCAATCTAAACAAGAAGCTAACAAGGCTAATTGTAAATAATGTAAAGAACTTTCCATTTCCGGTTCATCACTTTCTAATTGACTCGTATCCGGCATTAAATCTGCGATTTGTTGGGCTGTGAGTGCCATTGTATTTACCTCCGTTGTTAACAATTTTAACACATAATTAGGTGATCATGTAAAATAGATCAGGAGAGGATTTTACACTTTAAAAAATCTATCTCATAAATTATTGAAAAACTTTAATATAATTCTAATTATAGCAAAGCGATCGCGCTTTTATAAAAAAGTCATAAAAAAACGATAACTTCTAACTTTTACTATCTGCTTTTTGTGCTTTTCTTTTAATCATATTTTTCTCCAAACATTCAATAATTTTATCAGAAACATCAATACCTGTAATGGTTTCAATTCCCTCAAGTCCAGGAGATGAATTAACCTCTAAAACTAATGGCCCTTGATGGGAACGAATCAAATCAACCCCGGCTAATTTTAATCCCATGACTTTTGCCGATTTTATTGCCATATTCCGTTCTTCGGTGGTTAATTTTACATTTTCAGCCTTCCCTCCTCGATGCAAATTAGCGCGAAATTCTCCGGGGTTACTAATTCGTTTCATCGCCGCCACAACTTTATCCCCAATCACCAAACATCGTAAATCTTCACCGTTAGCTTCATGTACAAATTCTTGAACTAAAATATCAATATTTAACCCTTGAAATGCCTCAATAATAGATTTAGCTGATTGATAAGTCTCTGCTAAAATTACTCCCATTCCTTGAGTTCCTTCTAACAGTTTAATAATTAAAGGTGCGCCTCCCACCTGTTTAATTAAACTATCAATATCTTTAATAGAAGTGGCAAATCCGGTTTTAGGTAAACTAATTCCTTCTTTGGCTAAACTTTGTAAAGCATTCAATTTATCCCGGGAACGGGCAATAGCTTGGGATTCATTTAAGGTAAATATTCCCATCAGTTCAAATTGACGCACAATTACGGTTCCATAAAAGGTTTTTGACGCGCCTATTCTGGGAATAATTGCATCAAATTCTTTTAAATATCTACCTTCATAAATAACAGTAGGACTCTGAGAATTCAGTGAAATATGACATCTTAAATAATCAATAATCTCTATCTGATGACCCCTTTCTTCCCCGGCTTTTCTCAGTCTTCTAGTAGAATATAGGGAACCATCCTGGGATAAGATCGCAATTTTCATAAAGATAAAATTAGTCTTAAATACTGGGTTTTTTCGCTATTAAGAATTACTTAAAAATGATTGATGACAGTCAATTAAAAACCGTCCTTTGATGGCTTGTCTTCCTAATAACATCCGAAATCCCATCACATCTCGATTTGTTAAAGTTAACTCAATTAACCATTGTTTTCCCATCAGTTCCATATCCGTTAAAATCACTGGTCTTAACTCCGTATGTCCGCCAGAATTACGGACAGTTCGGTATTCTATTAAGTCTACTTCAGCGCTGACCGTATTAATTGTATTCCGTTGGATGGGATGTAATTTAAACCGAACCCTTTGTTTACCCTTTAAATCCAAAATCTGAATATCAAAAGCGTGCAAACTTGATGACCGCGCCCCCGTATCAATTTTGGCTTTAATTTCTCCTATTCCCAAACCAGGTAATGACACCCATTCCCGCCATCCAATTATTAGTAATTCGGTTTTGGTCATAGTTGATAGTTGATAGTTGATAGTTGATAAACTGTTNNGTGATTTGAAAATCATAAAACCCTTGTAGTGTGAGCGTCCTCGCTCACTAGGGTAATAAGGTTTAAATGCGTAACAGCTTAGTTGACGGTTGACGGTTGAATATAAGCGAGCGAGGACGCTCGCACTCCTCCGGTGCTCCCCCGGCTCCCCCGGCTCCCCTGTTAAGCATCTAAATTAGTGATTTGAAA
>DMPJ01000099.1:9509-9649 GCA_003456035.1 Planktothrix sp. UBA8402 | reverse complement strand
ATGGGAATTTTTATTACCTTAAAAGAACCCACAAAAGAGATGATTAAAACTGCCAAATCCGCCGGAATTTATCAAAATAAATATATGAGTCAAAGCTCTGATATTATCTCAATTGTGACGATTCAAGAAATAATTGAAGA
>DMPJ01000099.1:7644-9374 GCA_003456035.1 Planktothrix sp. UBA8402 | reverse complement strand
GTAGTAGGAGATGTGGCTTCAGGGGATGTAGTAGTAGGAGATGTTGCTTCAGGGGATGTGGTAGTAGGAGATGTCGCTTCAGGAGATGTAGTAGTAGGAGATGTGGCTTCAGGGGATGTAGTAGTAGGGGATGCGACATCAGGAGGAAGAATCACAACCTTAATAACATGAATAACGCCGTTGTTGGCATTAATATCAGGTTGAATTACTTCGTTGCCATTGACTGTAACTTTACCTTCAGCTACTTCTAAATTTACAGGATCTCCCTCAACCGTAGCGACTTCACCTGGTTTAATTTCAGCCGAGGCGACTTTATTTGCTAGAACATGATATTGGAGAATTTTAACCAATTTTTCTTTATTTTCAGGCTTCATTAACTCCTCTAAAGTTCCCGCAGGTAAAGCGGCAAATGCTTCATCGGTGGGTGCAAAAACGGTGTAAGCACCTGGAGCAGAGAGGGTTTCAGTTAAACCAGCAGCTTCGACTGCTTTAGTAAAGGTGCTGAAAGAGGGGTTAGCAGCAGCAATTTGGACAATGCTTTCCGACTCGTTGGAAACTAAATTGGCTGTGGGATCAGTATTTTCAGAAGCAACAGCCGGAGTCGTGGTGGTGGTGGTTGTTGTTGTTGTTGCTGTGGTTTCAGGGGTTGTTGTTGACCCAGTAGTTCCGGCGGCTTGTTCTGTGGTTGGTTGTCCAGTGGTGGTATTATTGGCACTGGGTTGACCGCAAGCGCCAAGGGCGGCTACACTGCTAACGGTGGCTAAGAGAATCAAGAATTTCTTGGTCATTTGGGCTGTATGGTTCATAGTTTGGCGATTTGTTTGTAAACGGGTATACAAACTTTGATGTAATTCTAGGCATAGTAACATATCTTCACAAAAATTCAAGCTTTGCTGTAAGAATTCTTCAGATTGATTAAGAAACGTATCTAAACCTAAAGCTTGATTGCAATTTCGACTAAAACTAACAGACTTCAAGGTTCTAGGTGATAGGTTAAACCCATTCCAAACTATGGCGTTAATCCAACTTCCCCCAGATTATGAACCCCAAACACTCACAACGCGATCCCCTTGAGTCCGCCGTAACCGCAGCATTAGGCGCGGGTGTAGCCACTTCTTTTGCTGTCAGTCAAGGTCAAAGTCCTTGGGTGGCTTTAGGAATTACAGCCTTTGCTGTGATTGTGGCATTAATTTGCGATCGCGCAGGTTGGGTTTAAATCTCACTTTTAAATCTGAACTACAATAGGGGAAACTAACCTTTCAAGACTTAAATTTCTGGAAAGGTCTAATTCTATTAATAATGTTTCCCCAAAACAACCATGATTGAATCCTATGCGTTTTTGGCCTTAGCCTTAACCTATGAAGATCCTGTTTCTAATCAATTCCCAGGATTAAATGACATTAACTGGAAAAAACTTTCTAGTCAAACCTACCGCTACTTTCTAGCTGTAGCTGTAGCTGTTTCAGTTTTAACAGTCGCCCAAACCGCCCAAGCTTTGGTCGCCAGAGGAGATTCTGGAACCCAAGTCCGGCAAGTTCAACAGCGCTTACAACAATTGGGCTATTTTAATGCCAATGTTACAGGTAATTTTGGCGGTCTAACTCAAGAAGCGGTGATTCGCTTTCAACGGGATGCGGGTTTATCAGCCGATGGGATTGTTGGCCCTCAAACCCTCGCAGCTTTGGACATCCGTGTTGGCTCCCTTGATACTGGCAATACTGGCAATACTG
>DMPJ01000099.1:0-7624 GCA_003456035.1 Planktothrix sp. UBA8402 | reverse complement strand
TTCGGATTTACAGACAAGGTTACAAGCCTTGGGTTATTTCAACCAAAAACCTACAGGCAATTTTGGAAGTATCACGAAAAATGCCGTGATTCGACTCCAACAGGACTATAATATTCCGGCAACGGGTTTAGTTACGGAAGCTACCCTCGCCTTACTTAATAGTGGCCTTAATCCTGCTCAGGATGCTGTTTTCCCTGGTACAACTTTACGAGAAGGCGATCGCGGGCTGGCTGTGGAAGCATTACAACAAAGGCTACAAACCCTAGGTTTTTATGATGGTTCGATTACAGGATATTTTGACGCTCTAACAGCCGTCGCCGTTCAACAATTCCAACAATCTCGTGGGATCTATGCTAACGGAGTTGTTGGCTCCACCACATTATTCGCTTTAAATCCCAATGTTCCTGGGATTCCCTATCGAATTCCCATTGTTCAACGTCCTCCGGCTCCGATTCAGAATTCTTTATCTATCATCTCTTTGGGAGATACAGGATCGCAAGTGAGAAAAATTCAACGGCGTTTACGCGATTTAAACTATTATAACGGCCCGATTAATGGCTGTTTTGATACCGCAACTCAAGATGCCTTAATTTGGTTTCAAGAATCCCGGGGAGTCACAGTAACCGGGATAGCAGGCCCCACCACTCAAAACTCTTTATTTAATACTCGACCTGTTTCTGCAACCCCTAATCGCACCGTCGTATTTGTAGCCACAACTCCCCCTATTTATGGTGCAAGCAGCGTCCAACAGTTGCAACAACGATTAAGAATTCAAGGACTTTATAACGGCCCCATTAATGGAATTTACGATGGTTTAACCCAACAAGCTGTTGCACAAGCCAGAGCATTATATGGCCCCAACGCAGATACCGTTTTATTTGGTAATCTCTAATCAGTTATCGGTTATCAGTTATTTTGGTAAAATGTGTTATTTATCATTCATCAGTTATCTCACAATTCCCATCAGCGATCGCTTTTGAACACGACCAATTAGTAGAAATTAAAGACGGCCAACCCATGCGTAAAGCCTCGTGGCAAATCGTATGAATAGTTAACTGACAATCTAATAAATGAAACCCCGATTTTTCCGCCTGCTTCATGCTAGTTTTAGAAATAGAATCATTGTTAAATTCAATAGTTTTATTACACTGAACACAAACTAAATGATGATGGTGATGGGGATAGGGTTGATTAATTTCATAATGTTTATGCCCTTCAGCCAATTCCAATTCCCGCAAAATTCCCATCCGCGCCATTAACTTTAATGTGCGATAAATAGTCGATAAACTAATCACTTCTCCTCGGCTTTTGAGTAAAGTATACAAATCCTCCGCACTCAGATGATTTCCTTTCGGTAAATTCTGAAAGACCTGTAAAATCGTTTCCCGTTGGGGAGTTAACCGCCAGCCTTTGTCATTAAGTTCGGATTTAAACGAGACTGTTGTATATAAAGCCATACGCTCAATTGTTCTCAATAAAGCTTGCATACTGACAATCATACACAACAAAATTCCCAATTGTCAAAAAAAACAGCTATTGCAACTAAAACCCCCCCTAATACCGTAGTTATCGGGGGGGTATGAAAACCTGATATATAGCAGGGAATAGGCAATAGGGAATAGGCAATAGGCAATAGGGAATTTCTTAAATTCCCCATTCTTTGTGTGTCATTACTTCTTAACCATTGCCCATTGCCTCCCCCCCAAGCCCCCCGTGCACGGGGGATTTTTTGGGGCCTATTCCCTGTTTTAATCCCATTGCCCATTGCCCATTCCCCATTCCCTGTTTTATTTACTTTTAAGAAAAAAACCAATCAATCAGCCAGAAGGGATAAAAATTTAAAGGTATTATTAATCCAGGGGGTTGAATCGGTTGTAAAACTCCATTTGAACGAGTTAAACCGATAACAATAGCTAATAATAAACATCCCATTAAAGTTAATCCCATCAGAAATAATGAAAAAACTTCTCCAGAGGAAAGGGGACGATCTGTAGGGTCTAAATAAGCGGAGGAATAATTAGAACGATTACCTTTAGAATAGGGTTGATTTAAGTCCGTCGGAACTTGAATCAAATGATATCGAGAATAGCCGATTTTTTGATCATAAGACTGACGCCGATCTGGGTTACATAAGGTGGCATAAGCTTCATTGAGTTTCTGAAATTTTGCCGTGGCGATCGCTTTTGATAATGTTGTTGTATCAGGATGATACAGTTTACTCAGTTCCCGATAGGCGCGTCGAATTTCCATCGGGGTCGCACTGGGATGAACCCCTAACAGGGTGTAATAACTAGCACTCAGGGCCGGATGGATTTCGGCTTGGGGTTGCTGTTGAGATGAATTTCCTGGAGAAGTCACGGCTATCCTAACTCTATATCACTAAACAGTTCTATTGATTATACAGAATAAAGCCAGAAAATAGGCAACCAGAAAATGGGTAGAGACGTCATATCTAACGCCTCTACAAAACGGTGGGATCTAAACTATTTTTTATTCATCTGAGGTAAAATATCGTTCTAGGAAATCTAAGGCATAATTCCGCAATTCATAATATTCTGAAGATTCTCGAATGGAGTAATTAATAATACTGACTATTAAGAAAATTATTATACAAACAGAGTATTATTTATTATTTTTTAACAGGGAAAAAAATGATTAGGATTTTCTTCCCTGGTTTGGGTAATTTTTGCTGAACTAGAACAGAATTGCTGATCATGGATTAGGATTAAAAATCAACCTCTAACACGTCTATTCCCGATGGACGAACATCTCCTCTCATTCCATCACTAAAGGTCGTTGTTTTGCGTAAAAACGGATCAGAATCAATCGGTTGCGATGGGTTTAAGGTAGGATTAACCGTTTGATCCAGATATTCTTGGCTATATTCAAAGGGTTGATCCAATTCTGGCCCCCCTACAGGGAAAGTTAACCGAGAATCACGACCTACACCCATTTCTGGTGTTCCTAAATCCTGGGCGGAACCTTTGGGAAGTTCAGCAGTTTGTACCGTTGGAATTGCGAATTCAGTTCCGGTTAAATCTGCATTTAAAAGATTTGCACCGTCTAATTGAGCTTGAACTAAATTAGCATTAGTTAAATTTGCACCACTAAGGTTAGCATCATTAAATTCAGTCTGATTTAAAAACGCGCCTTCTAAGTTTGCAGATGTTAAGTTTGCTCCTTTTAAATCTGCACCTTCTAAATTGATATTAGCTAAGTTTGCCCCGGCAAGATTAGCATTTCGTAAATCAACACCAATCAAATGAGCACCGCTTAAATTAGCTCCTCTCAAATCACACCCTTGACAGAACCGGGTTTCTAATAATTGTTTAAGATCATTAGAGTTTTGTGAATAGGCTGGAGTCGCTACTCCCCAACCGAGTAGAAGCACTGTGGCGGCTCCAAAAACTGCTGTGGATAGAATTTTCATACTGTATCCTCCGCTTCGGCCACCGAAAAACTACACCTGATAGTTTTCGTGTTTTCATTATATATTATAAGCTAAATTCGAGGCTGATCTCAATTCTATATGGGAAATTGAAAAGACGAGGCGGGGTCAGGGATTTGGTTGAGGAAAGTTATCGCCAATAGGGTCTACCTTTCCAAAATAAACCGATTAAAATTCCCATGGTGGTGATTTGAGAGGTACTGAGTAAAATCACTGGGGGAAAGATAGATTTATACAGGAATAAAATGACTAATAAACAAAGGAATAAGGCCCATAAACAAGGGACGTTGAGGAAAACTTTAGAGGGCTGAATTTCGTTTAAATAAATAGATAATGCTCCTACCCCTACCCCAACTCCAAATAAAATCAACATCCCCAGGGGCGGACTAAATAAAATCACCATGATTTGTTTAAATGCTGGAAATTGAGTTATTCCCCAGAGGGTTAAAACTTCTGCGATCGCAACTATTAAATAAGTCAGAGCCGCACTTTGCACCAAAGACAACCAGGGTAAATTTTTTAAACGTTGTATAAAATTATTCATAGATTTTCCGGTAAAAGCCCTTAGTCTCAACTAGCTTACCCAGTTGAACTTATTTTATATATTTTTGTCTTCAACACAGGTTAGAATTTTTGAGCAGGAACTTGAGAACCCTAATCACCCTGAACCAATTCTAAGTCTAACACCGATAACGTGGAGAGGAGAAACCGATGATGGAAACATCAATTAACTGTGCAGAAGCCTGTGTGAATGGCTGTGTTTTGGGGGATAAATGCCCTAATCGGGAATATATTCCCGAAACGGAGAACTTTATCAATAATACATCCTTAGACCAAATGTTAGAAATGGCAGAGGAAGCGATGCGAAAGAAAAGAATGCAGCCCCCCACTTGGGTTTTACCGGATTTTCCAGAGTGAATCAATGAATTCGTTAACGATGGGGAAAGGGGTAAAATTGATCAAAATATTTCCTTTCCCCATTAAAGTTATTACTTAATTTTATTAGCTACAATCCGAATTCGCTTATAGTCAGCAATCCAAGTCCCATTTTTGAATAATTTAGGACGCAGACGAGCTTCGATATCGGTAATAATATTTAGTTGTTCTGATTCTGGAATTCCTTGAAAAAATTGTCCACCAAACATTTTCAACCAATTATTTAAGCCTTTTTCTCCATCATTTAATGAAGTTGGACGCTCCACCAAGGTTGCCAGCTTTAACTCAAATCCTTGGGTTTCTAAAAGCATTCCATATTCACCAATACTCGGAAAATACCAGGGATTCATGGTTTTATTTTTCGGGTATCCCGCAGCATTTAAAGCCTGATAAATTGCCGTAATAATTGTGTCAATATTGCCTTTCCCGCCGAATTCCGCCACAAAACGTCCCCCTGGTTTCAATGCTTGCCCAACTCCAGAAATGACTTTTTCCGGTTCTTTAATCCAATGTAAAACCGCATTGGAGAATACAGCATCAAACTGTTGATTCCAGGCTAAGTTAGATCCATCTATGACCAAAAAGTTCAGACCTGGATAGGTTTGGCTGGCTCGTTTAATCATGGTTGAGGCATGATCAATTCCGGTAACTTCAGCCCCTGTATTTGTAATTTTGTAACTCAAGTGACCTGTGCCACAACCAAGATCGAGAATATGTTCTCCCATACGGGGATCAAGCAATTCCAAGAGATCCACTGCTAGATTAGAGACAAAGCTATGACGACTATCGTATAATTGTGCATCCCAATAAGGTACAGGAGCCTTATGAGCATAGTTTACAGTCTTAGTATTCATGGTGGCAGTCAGGAATAATTTACTTGTCATTTTTTATTATGCAACATTCTGTTCCTGATTAACTAAAAGTCAAGGAAAGTTTAGACTGATTTCAAGAGGAAGGTTTTGTCCTAAAGTCCAAAGGGTGATTCCACCGATAAAAGGGGATCTTGACTCCTTGGTGATTTGTTTTGGGGTTAATCAGAATTGACAAAATAAACTAAATATGGTAGGGTTTCGCCAACTACTTTTTCTCCTTAGTATCCAGGACAGTTAATTTATGTTTCCCTTAAAAATCAAGATGACAGATGATCAAACTTGATTTAATCTATTATTAATTTATTCTTAATTTAAAATTAAAACTGTTAAAGCAGCAGGATTCAAGAGTTCTATTTTCTCAGAATCCGATGTACAGAATGTTCTACCCTAGAACATTGGATCTGTATTTTTTTAGGAGAAGTCTTTATGTCGGGTAGCGAACTCCAAGCTGATTTTTGGGTAAGTGAGTATATCACACCTTGGGATATTTATGTACATGGAATTACCAAGGTATTAGCCTATAAAAAAACTCCCTATCAAGATATGTATGTGGTGGAAACCGGGGCTTACGGAAAAGCCTTAGTTCTCGATGGTAAATGGCAATCTTGTACTGGAGATGAATTTCTCTACCACGAACCCTTAGTCCATGTCGCCTCTGTCTATCATGGGTCTCCTCGAAAAGTTGCGGTTTTGGGTGGGGGAGAAGGGGCGACCATTCGGGAGGTTTTACGCTGGAAAACCATTGAATGTGTAGCGATGATTGACTTAGATGGGGATGTGGTCGAAGCCTGTAAAGAACATCTCCCAGAAATGCACCAAAATGCCTTTGATGACCCGCGTACTCAACTAATTATCGGGGATGCGATCGACTTTTTAGATCAGACTCAGGAAAAATGGGATATTGTGATTTCTGATTTATCCGATCCGATTGAAGATGGGCCATCATTTAAACTGTTCACCAAAGAATATTTTGAAAAAATTCGTCAAATTTTAACCCCCGATGGCTATGCTGTAATTCAAGCTGGCCCGGTTTCCCCTAATGAGATGAAACTGCACGTCCGCCTGGTGAATACCCTAAAAACGGTTTTTCCCCATGTTCACTCCTATACCAGTTATATTTCCACCTACGGAAGTCCCTGGAGTTTTATTATCGTTTCTGCCCAACCGATTAATACCCGTCCTGAACCGGAAAATGTTGATCAAGTTTTACAAGAAAAAACTACCGGAGGGCTACGGATGTTTGATGGGATAACGATGTTAGGAATGTTACAAGTTCCCAAACATTTGCGGGAGGCGATCGCGGCCGAAACCGAAATTTATACCTTGGCCGAACCGCCGAAATTCTTTGGCAAAGGGGCCACTGTAGAGTAAAAAGTCATTAAGTCCTGATCTGTAGGGATAATTCATGAATTGCCCCTACAGATCAGATTGATTTCCCATTATTTAAGCTGGGAGAGTGTTAACAATTGACCAAAATCTAGTAAAATACATCCCGATACCTGGGTTCTGTGTACCGAAAAATTAATTATAAAAAATCCCACTAATAACCCCTTTTGGTGATTGAGGAGTAAAACTACAAATGGCAAAATCTAAATTATTTCGTCCGGGCAATATTATTTTACTAGCCGGATTAATCGGTCTGGGTTTTGGGGGACTGGGATGGAAACAACAGTTCGCCAAAGCTGAAAATGCTGAAGTAGCAACGGGTTTAAACTGGTCGGGAGCTTCTTTTCCCGTTGAGGGGTTTCAGGAATACACCTCGCCTTTTGGATATCGAGGGTCAGGTTTTCACTATGGTTTAGATTTAGCCGCCCCTCAAGGCAGTTATATTCGTAACTGGTGGCAGGGGACGGTGGTGGAAGTTTGGCAAGATGACCGTTGCGGGACTGGCATTGCGATTCAGTCCGGTCAATGGGAACATATTTATTGTCATGTTCAAGGTAGCGTGGAAAAAAACGCTCAAGGGACTTATTTTATTGACCGACCGGGGGGGATTCAACTTTGGGAAGGTCAACAGATTCCTTCTGGGACGAGAATTGCTAGGGTGGGGATGACGGGACGAACCAGTGGCCCTCACCTACACTGGGGATTAAAGCATAATGGCAGTTGGGTTGATCCGGGTCGGGTGTTACGGTCGATGTACAATCAACAAGTTCAACAGGCGAATCGGGGTTAATTGTTGACGTTAAATTTTTGTAAAAAAAATCAGTAATTCTTGATACAATAGTTAACGTGAGATTTGAAAATTTCTACCCGCACCGCAGATGTAGAACGCGGCGTTTAGGTATCTTCAAATCGAAACAACAACGGTATCCATAAACCCAGACCAGCAATTGAGATTTTGCGCTGGTCTTTTTTATTTGGTAAT
>DMPJ01000096.1:3710-8478 GCA_003456035.1 Planktothrix sp. UBA8402 | reverse complement strand
GATTTGAGTGGCATATCTTTGTTTATCATTAAAATAGGCAGGAATAGTAACAACGGCTTGATTAATGATACTTTTCTGTCCGGTTTTAGCTTGGTGAGTTTGAGCATTTTGGACTAATTTTTTGAGGATTTCTGCCGCAATATCTTCGGGTTGATATTCTTTTCCCCCTAACCAAACGGAAAGACTATTATCTGTTCCTTGAGTGGATTTAGTAATTTTATAACCAAAGCGAGATAATTGTTCTTGAATAACGGGATCATTAAACCCTCGTCCGATGAGACGTTTAATCGAAATGATCACGTTTTCGGGATCGTTTTGCAATTGATTATAGGCACTATTTCCAACTTTAATTTTACCTTGATCTAAGGCGACGACAGAACGGGTTAATTTTCGATCTGGTGGGGTGTTATCTTCTGCCGTTACGACATCAGTATGGGCTAATTTAAAAGCTGCTACTGAGTTGGTTGTACCGAGATCAATTCCAACGATGTTACCCATGATGTTTGTCCTAATTTAATTGAATGTTGACGATTATTTTGAGTGTAGAAACCGGGTTTCTTAGGGTTATGTTTAATTCATGTTTTACCCCCTACTTAACTCTGGAATTTTTTGGATCAGATACCCATTGCTTCGCAATAGTTTTCGAGCGAGCTTTTGTTTTTGGATAAAGTTGGGTGATAAATTTTGAGATGAACCTCCTAAACCTAAACGGTAGATGACTTCTTTCGTCGCAATGGAGCGATAATCAAACCCCATTGAGTCGGCAAAAATGGCGCGGGAAGTATCGCTTTCATTCAGTTTTAAGGCTTGTTTCCAATAGCTTAAGCAAGCATTAATTTGCAGGGCGGCGGTTAGGGCTGTTGCTAATTTTAAGTTAGCCCAATAATGATCGGGATTTAAACTCAAGGCTTGCAGATAACATTGACAACTAATCATTAAGGATTCTCTGGCGTGAGCCATAATTCTTTTAGCACTTTCTTGGGCTTGTTCTGCACCTAGATTTTTAGCAGAAATTCCCAGTTGTTCAAAGAAATGTCGATCATATTGTCCGGCAAAAATGCCATCTCCCCAAAAAGAACTATAACTGTGATCATAAGCTTCTCCAGCTTGATAATATTGTTCACAATTCGATTGAAGTTTAGCGGTTTCATAAAGTTGATATCCTGGCGAATTAAGTTTTTTCATCCGGTTGATAATCGCTTCACTGATTAAATCTTCGGCATTATTTTCTACAGAAATATCAAATTCAATATCTTCAACATATAGATTATTAGATTTATTAAAATTGGGATTTTCCTTGCCAAAATTATGGTTTTTGATGGAACTTTCGGTTGATGGTGAAGTCTCCACGGATCGAGAACTAGATTGATGTTGATTCGGTTTAACTTTTGGTGTTTTACGGGTTTTAGAGTTTGATTGAGCAGAATTAGGTTTTTTGTATTCTGTAAAACCTGCTTGTTTCAGTTTATCTATTGCGCCAAGAGCCGGACATATTTTATACAAAATCCAGAAGCTCCATCCGTCACCCGTAACAGCACAAATAATAGAAATAAATATCAAAAACTTTAAGGTGTTTTTAGACAGTTTTTTGATTTTATTTATAAAAAATTTTAGGGGTATTACTCCAACAATAAAACAAAAAGGTACTACAATTATCATTACTGAAAGATATTCATAAGCTTCTATATCTCCTGTTATTACCCCAAGAAAACCAAGAAAACAACTCAAAAATATAATTAATAAATTGAAGTTCATTCTCAATTCAATTGCTTGATAAGCCTCTAAAATTTGTTGATGAGGATCAGTTGGTGAACCAGGAACAGGTTGATTGTTTAGCAAAATTTCTAACTGTACAATAAGCGGGAAATTATGAACTTTTACTAATCTTATTTCCAATTTATAACCATCATTCAAGATGAAAAAATATTCTTTTTGATCAAGTTTTAACTTGGCAATTTTCCCAATTTCTTCACCATCAAACCGAATTTTTATATTTTTGAAAAACCAAGAATGAGTAATTACCAACCTTTGTTCTCCACCGGGTTCTAAGGAATATTTAAGACGTGCCATAAATAATTTGTCCTAATTTTTATTAAGGGTTAATCAAGTGTGAGTAATAGGAATGGGGCGGGTTTATTGAGATTGTTGATAAGTCTCAAATAGCTTGCAGAACCCGCCCCTACCAAATCATGCTTGATTTAATCGGACATGATTTGACCTGTAATCTTCTGCTTAAAATTTCTGTCAGTTCTAATTGAGACAATCAAAACATATTTGACAGCGCTGCTCTGATGAAATTGGGGTGATCAAAAAAATAGATACTCAAAAATTAGGATGAATTAGGGCGATCGCGCTTATCATTTTTTGAGTTATATCTTAGGAGTTTATACCTCACATATTGTTTTGTCAATCAGTGATATTACGGAACTTTAACGTGTTTTTTTAGGCTCTCGGTGAGTTTACCAGTCTGAGTCTGATTAATTTTCGCCCCACATCTGTTGTTCCGCATAGTCAGCAATACCTCATGATTAGCTATACTGACTTATAGGGACTTAGAAACAAAATTACGCAAATTCTCAAAAAAATTTTTTATTCACTCTAATTTAGAAGTAATCACCTCAATTGGACGCAATAGCTTATTATTAACTCGAAATCCTTGACGAACAACTTTTGTAATCGTTTGAGGTGACTGATCCGGTCTAACTTCTCGATCAACAACTTTACACACTTCAAAATCGGGCTGATTTCCCTCTAATTCAATCGGTGTTACTTGTCTTTTTCCGAGAATATTTAAGAGTTTTTTCTGAATACTTCCGACTGATTTCGGTAAACGTTGAATAAACTGGGGACTAGGATCGGGATTATTAGCCATATATTCCATTAAAAAGTCTAAAGCATCGACTATTTCTAATAATTCTAAAAATAATTCTTCATTAGCAGATTGATTCTGAGAGTCTTGTTCGCGTAAAGTTTGTTTTAGTGAAACTTGTTGTTTGAGGAGAGTCCCGATTTCATTAACGATGCGATCGCGGATTTCACTACTTAATTTAATTTGACTCATTTGATTATTGTCGGTTGGGTGATTCATAGTTATTCTATCCTAATTAGTTCCCCAGAAACCAGGTTTCTTCGAGAAACCTGGTTTCTATTCTATTTTAAAATAAATTTGCTCCTAGATGTTTATCGACTTCTGAAATTTGATTAATTTGCTGAATTATTGTTTCTAAATTATCAAATTCTGATAAAAACTCAACTTGAAGTTCTGGATTTTCTAACTCAGACAAGTCAGTGCGTTTAAATCTTTGAATTGGGGGTAAAATCGGGCGAAGATAATCGGCTAAAATTCGTTCTTCCTGATTCATTAAGGTTTTTCTAGCCTTAGCAATAATATCAGGAGAATAGCTGCGTTTTTTCATTGCTAGAGTAAACGCTTTGGTTATTTCAGCGTTGGAAGCACCCGGAGATACTTCTAATACATCATAAGGATTCGGATTAGATAATTGATGATCCATAATTAAATCTTCCTAATAATAAATAATTCCTAACTGAGAGAAAATCGGCTTAAATGCAGGTTCATGGGGACAAAGTTGATAAGCAAATCGTGCCAGTTGCATAATTAGCTCATGGGGTAATTGGCGACTTTCTGCACCCTTCATTAAAGCGATAATGAAATGTTCAGCCAGATAGCGACGAACTGGGTCGTATTGACAAGATTTTGCTCGTCTAACAGCATCTTCATATAGATCTTTTTTCATCAATTTATGAATTTCATTTAATTCTTGACCCATTTGATAGATTTCTTTAATGTCTGATTCTTGGGGAAGTAGTTCATAGGCCCATCGACTAAAATTATATAAATCTTCAAAACTTAAATTATGTTGATTAAATCCCTCAGCAAAAACTTCTAAGCAAATTTTACCAATTTGGAATTTAAGCTCGTTATTGTTTGAGTTTTTAGCCCGACTAACAGCCTGTTCAAATTTACCATTTTTCCAAAGTTGATCGATTTCTTCTGCTACTGTTGTATATTCTATTCTATTGATTAAATCAATAATAATGGAATGATGAGCATCAATTTTTTGGAGTTCTTTGAGTTGTTGTAATGCTTGAGCAGAATTAATGGTTTTATTGACTAAGTTTTGACGAATTTTTTCCGTTTTATGTTCAATCAAATAACTCCGAGATTCTGGGCTATTTAAAAGTTCATACCAAAATTCAGCAAAACTCAACTGTTCATCTATATTTGATATAATGTTCCTTTGGTTTTTACATAATCTGTCAATTTGATTAAACCATTCCGAATTAGCTGGAAATTCATGTTTAACTAATTTCAACACAGAAACAGCCTGTTTCCAACGGTTTTGTTGGAGATAATAATAGCCTTCTGAATAGGATAAAAACCCCTGAGCAAAACGTTCTGCTTCTGTTTTAGGAGATATCCCAGAGGGTTTAATTTTGATAGCTCGTTCTAAATCTCCTTCAAAAGCCGCCGCCACCGCTATACCAAAAGCACTATAAAGAGCTACCAAAATTTTAACTTCTAAAACCGATGAATTTGTAACTTTTGGAAGTTGTAATGTTTTTAAAGAATGTTGATGACGTTCATAACATTCTGGTAAGATCAAAAGATAATTAATTTTAGCACTAAAGTTAGGAAACTTTTGAATTAATTGTAAAGCCAGGGTATCTCGACGGAAGCGATCGCGCCACTGTAAATACTCTTGAGGATGATCATCTTTGAGGGTATCAATAGAAGTTGATAGCAAAG
>DMPJ01000096.1:0-3648 GCA_003456035.1 Planktothrix sp. UBA8402 | reverse complement strand
TACCAATCCCCGCGTTTATTGGGATAGATTTGAGCTTGATAGTAACAAGCAACAACCCAATTATGCAAGGATTTAATATCACAGTTTTGAATCCATTGACTCTCTGTATTTTCAGCAATTGTTAACCAATCTTTTTCTTGCCAAATTTCTGACTCTAAACGAGGTTGGATGTGATCTTCTAGGTTAGATTTTACAATAGGATCAACACCAAACTTTTTGATAAAATTACTGCTACTAGACAAAGCTAATTTCAGTTTATTATTATTAACATATTCTTCAATTTCTCTAATTGCTAACAAACGTTGACGTTGAGTAATATTTTGAATAATTAGACGTTGATCTTTAACTTGAGAATGAGCTAAAGATTGCCATTCCCGATCAGCTTGTGGCAAATTATTCTGCTTAAAATAGGCAAAACCTCGCAAGTAATTAGCCTGTTGTCCAGGGACTTTTTCTAAATAATGGATCACCTGATTCCAGTTCTCTGTTTTGACTGATAAAAGGCTTAACCGCATCCGAGTTTCTGTTAACTCTGGTAATAACATTAAAGCTTCTTGGTAGTGCGTATCTGCTGTTTTAAAATCTCCCGCTTTCTCAGCTAATAGTCCTTGATTAAATAATTTTTTACCCTGAATAACCCGACTTAATTGTCTGACTAACTCTTGTCCATCTGAACGATTAAATTGAGCTTGAGCCGGGTCTAATACAGCCAAAGCGTCCTTAAATTGACCTGCTTTTGCCATCGATCTAACTTTTTTTAAGGTTACTTCATATTGTTCTTCTTGCTTGACTTGAACAGAACAATTGTGAATGGCTATTTGTAACTCAGGAGTCACAAATAATTGTTGGGCTTGTGCAAAATAAGCTAAGGCTTGCTTAAACTGTTTTTGTTTAGCTTGCTCTTGACCTGTGGCGAAAAAACTTTGAAATTGATGGCGACATTTAATTTCTTTTTGACAACGCTCAATGGATTTAATTAACTTCGGATCATCAATCAGATTTGTACATTTTTGATACAGTTGTACAACCTGTGATAAGACCGTAATATCCATTGGATTCTTTTGATCAGAGGCTTCAAGTTTCCTTGCAGAAGCTAAGGTTTTTTGAACCATTTTAACTTGACTATGCCATTTGTTAACCTGGGGTTTAAATTTTTCTAGTACATCTCCCATCGCCATATATCTAAATCTTTGTTCAAAAAAAGTAGGCGATGATGGCCATTGAGCGATGACTTTTTTACCAATTTGAACAGCTTTTAGGAGTTGCTTCCGTTGCGCTAATGTTCGGGCTTGTTGAATATCTTTTTTAGATTGGGCTGCTTTTAGAAAAACATCAACAACACCCACTCCAAAAATGATTAGACTTAAATAATTAATCCCATTTAAAATTGATTTCATGGACAATTTTCCTCTAAATTAGGAACAAAAAAGACTTCTCCGATCTCAATCGAGCTTTCTCTGCCTTTCAGGGTGGGGTTAACTGCAACAATTTTTGAAAATAACTGACTGCGACCGTAAAATTGAGCAGCAATTCTATTCAGAGAATCTCCCCGTTTAACGGTGTAATAAAAACCCCCACAGGATGATTGAGATCGAGTAGATTTTGGAGTATATTTGATAGCAGGAGGCTTTAATTCGGGTAAAGGGGTGATAGTAGTTGCCGTTGAGACTGAAGGAGGTTTTTGAGACAATAGGGAGGTTCCCATTGCTCCTAAACCGAACCCTAAAACCAGAATTAAAATGGCTAAAATCACCAATTTTCCTGAAATATTGGGTTGAGTAGTTAACGAATTTTCTGCGGGAATTGCTATTGATTTTTCGTCAACTACCGGGAGTTCTTGTAATTGGCGAATCAGAGATAAATCTGTTTCGCAATTCGGGCAAATATTGTCTTCTATTTCAGGGCGATCGCAAACTGGACAAGTTAATTTAATCATTAGCGTGTTAATCCTGTAGCAATAGTTCCGGCGGGTAAATCCTGACCTAAATATTTCATAATATCAGGGCGAAGTTCATCAAAAATACGATTAATTTCATATTCATTCCCCTGTTTTAAAGCTCCAATCAGTTGCGAGAATTTACCTTCCATGACTCTAGCATGACTAGGATTAGTCCGATAAGCTTGTGCAACTCCTTCACGGGTTAGACAGATTAACTTAACTGGATCTGGCAGGTTTTCCTGCTCTCGTCTTGCATCTTCTGCTAGTTTTTGCAGGGCTGATTTATTATTGTGTTCTAGGGCTTGATTTAAGTCTTGAACTAAGGTTTGTAATCGCTGTTTTTGGGCGGGATGAATTAAGGAATCACAAACCTCTAGGACAAACTCAAACATAGTTTGATAGAATTGAGCAATATCTCGTTCTTCCGAGGCAAAATTCTCTAATTCTTTGAGTTTATTCTGAGCAGCTTCTAAGCGATCTGATTGAATCTTATCATTATGATAAATTTGATTCGCTGATTTGATTACCTCTCCAGCAATTTCATTGGCATTTTGCACACCCGTTTCTGTTAAATTAGCAGCCGCATTCAGTTCTTTAATTCGTTGTTCCACCTGTCGAGAGATTTCTTCATTTATCCCTCCCCGTGAGAAAGAACAACTAACTTTAACCTCTGGTTTATTTTTGAGTGCAGCCATCATTTGTAAGGAGTTATTTTGTTCATCTAATTCGACCGTTACTAACACTTCTGTTCCCCGTGGATAGGGTTGATCTAACGCTAACCACATATCACCAATCCGTTCATCTCGGTCAGTGTTATCTAAATCTTTTCTCACCAGATCAGGACTAAAAAATTTAAAATGGATTAAGCGTTGTCCGTCAGCTTCTGTTTTAAAATTATGGAATTTTTTAACGGGAAGAATCTCTCCTTGCGGAATAATTATAAATCGAGGATCATTGACTAATTCAATACAATAATCACGGGAAACGGTTGTGACTTTTTCGGTTAATCCGGCTGCTACAATTGCCGCCCCTTCTGCAACCGCATACATGGGATTAGGATGTACTAAAACTTGATTTATTGGGAAAGCTTCTCGAATTTTTTGTTGGACTATAGGAACCTGTGAGGAACCTCCAACTAACAAAATTACATCAATTTGATCTAAAGGATAATCAGAATATTTGATCACATCATAGCAAATTTTAACTGAACGCTCAATTAAAGGTGTAATTAATTGCTCAAATTTTTGACGAGTAATGGTAACTTGAATCGGAACCGCCATTCCTAATTCATCTAATAGAGGTGTGGAAGTAATAATCTCGGCGGAAGGCTGACTACTGAGTTGAATTTTGGCTTTTTCCGCTTCAATTTTCAGTTCTCCTAATAAACGAACCCGTTGATAATGGGGCATTTTGGCAATTAATTGATCAAGATTATTTAAACCTTCTTGACGGGCAACTTCTTGCTTAACAAATTCAATAATTGAGTGATCAAAATCATCTCCTCCTAACCATAAATCCCCGGCTTTAGCGGATTCAATAAATTGATTTCCCACCGCCGTCACAATTGAACAATCTAAAGTTCCACCCCCAAAGTCATAAACTAAAAGGGTTTTAACGTCATCAGAATTAGCACTATAACTATAGGAAATAGCAGCAGCAGTGGGTTCGGGAAGCAGTTCTCGCAAACTTAATCCAGCTTTTCCAGAGGC
>DMPJ01000172.1 GCA_003456035.1 Planktothrix sp. UBA8402 | reverse complement strand
AGAAGCCGCAGCCCAGGGTTTGGTGGCGGGAATTAATGCAGTGAGATTTGTCAAACATCAACAGATGATTGTCTTTTCCCGGGAACAAAGTTATATCGGAACATTAATTGATGATTTGTGTACAAAAGACCTGCGAGAACCCTATCGGGTGTTAACAAGTCGGTCGGAATATCGGTTATTATTACGGTCAGATAATGCGGATGAACGGTTAACACCTTTGGGTCGAGAAATTGGGTTAATTGATCACCGTCGCTGGGAATTATTTGAACGGAAACAAGAGAATATTATTGCTGAAAAGGAACGATTATATGCTACCCGAATTAAAGAAAATGATCCCGTAGGAATGGCGATTATTAATGATACCAAACAAAAGATTAAAGGGTCAATTACCCTAGCGGATTTGTTGCGCCGTCCTGGGTTCCATTACGTTAATTTAGAACGATATAATTTAGGTAATTCCAAGCTGAATCAAGTGGAAAAAGAAGGGGCAGAAATTGAGATTAAATATTCAGGATATCTGCAAAGGCAACAAAATCAAATTGACCAAGTTAGTCGCCAATCTAATCGGACATTATCGGAAGATTTGAACTATCTCAAAATCGAAACTTTGTCAATGGAAGCGCGAGAAAAGTTAATGAAAGTTAAACCTTTAACCATTGGTCAAGCGTCGAGAATTGGGGGAGTAAATCCGTCAGATATTAATGCGTTGTTGATTTATTTGGAGGTGAGAAACCGTCAACAAACTGTTACTCTCAATTCCTAGATTTCAGAAACCAGAAACCCGGTTTCTTCGAGAAACCCGGTTTTTATCTATTTTNNGAGGTCAGAAATCGTCAAGCAACTGTTAGTATTAATCATTAAATAATCAAGGGTGCGTTAACAAAATTGTTAATATACCCTTGATGATTTTATATCTATAGTAGTCGCGCCAACACGGTGTATCCCCCGGTGATCACAATCACATTTATTTTACACTAAAATCACAACTAAATTCCACCTAAATCACAAATTTTACTCTTAGGAATCACAAGTAAAGCTTATGTAAAATCACGTCTGTTTTTAAAAAAATCTGTAAAGATTAAATTATCGGGTTAAGATGAATAATTATGGTTCCTAAAGTTCAACTTTTACAATCTGCTCTGAGTGATTTATTCGCTCAAGTGAACACTACAGGTCATTTAACTCTTGCAGATCGTTATGGACTGATGGCAGCGATTTTAGATGAACCTCTCTCAGAAGAAGAAAGACGCTGTGTAGATCGATTACTCAGAGCAGTTTATCGTGGAAAAATTAAAATTGTGGACGAATTCTCTAATTTACGATGATTAACATTTCCCTTTTTGTCCATCGGGCATAATCGCCCCACAAAAATTAGTTCCTTGTAATTTAGCATTATTGAGATTAGCATTTAATAAATTAGCATTATTAAATTGAGCATCTTCTAAAAATGCTTGATAAAGATCAGACCAAGACAGGTCAGCATCCTGTAAATTAGCTTTTCTTAAAGTGGTGCTATGGAGTTTTGTATCTCGTAAATCTGCCCCGGATAAATCGGCTTCGATTAAATTAGCTGAACTTAAATCAGCCCCTTTTAAATTAGCCCCTCTCAGGTTAGCTTTTTGTAAATTCGCCCCAAATAAATCCGCCCCTTCTAACTTTGCTTCTACTAAATTAGCCTGACTCAAATCACATTGTTGACACTGATTGGTACTAATTAATCTTTCTAAATCCCCTTTTCGTTCTGCTAAAACCGGAAATCCCACCCCTAAACTAATTAAACCCGTAATAATAATTAATCGCAATTGGGGATTTATTCTGCAAGTGTTGATATAGTTTTGTAGCCCTTGAAATAATCCGAAATTGATAATTTTCATAACTTTTTAGGAAACCCAATTAACAAAAGTACCATTATTTGCTATTCTAAGACATTGTTCTGTCATTTCTAAAGCTATGTCCGCGCCCGTTAGCGCTCCTGTGATTACCTCCTTTCCCTTAACCGCAGTGATTGGACAAGGTGCCATTAAGCTGGCTCTCTTACTTGCGGCGGTTGACCCTGGTTTGGGTGGTGTTGTGATTGCCGGAAGACGGGGAACGGCTAAATCCGTGATGGCGCGGGCATTACACGCTTTGTTACCCCCAATAGAAATTGTTAAAGGATCAATTGCTAATGCCGAACCCTTTGATCAGACTCAACCTACCGAAATTGTCCCCACAGCGTTTGTGCAAATTCCGTTAGGCATCACCGAAGATCGATTAGTGGGTTCAGTGGATTTAGAACAGTCGGTTAAACAGGGACAAACGGTATTTCAACCCGGACTTTTAGCCACAGCAAACCGAGGGGTTTTATATGTCGATGAAATTAATTTGTTAGATGATAATATTGCTAATTTATTATTAACAGTTTTAACAGAAAGCCGGAATGTAATTGAACGGGAAGGGATTAGTTTTGAACATCCCTGCAAACCTTTATTTATCGCTACCTTTAACCCGGAAGAAGGGCCTTTACGAGATCATTTATTAGATCGAATTGCGATCGCTTTATCCGCCGATGGGGTTCTGAGTTTAGATGAACGGGTGCAAGCAGTAGATCAAGTGATGGATTATGCGAAATCCCCCCAGGATTTCTTAACTCAATATAACCAAGAATTAGATGATCTGAAAACCCAGATTATTTTAGCTAGAGAATGGTTAAAAGATGTGGTAATTACCCCGGAACAAATCTTATATTTAGTTCAAGAATCTTTGCGGGGCGGTGTCATGGGTCATCGGGCGGAATTATTTGCAGTGCGAGTGGCTAAAGCCTCCGCCGCCTTAGAAGGACGTACCACCGTCAACGCCGATGATTTACGTCGGGCGGTGGAATTAGTTATTGTTCCCCGGGCCAAAATTATGCCACCTCCCGAAGAACAACAGCAACAGCAACCGCCTCCACCCCCACCGCCTCAAGATCAGTCCCCTGAAGATCAGGAGGAGGAAGACGAGGACGAAGACGACGAGGAAGACCAGCCCGAAGAAGAAGAAGCCACTATCCCCGAAGAATTTATTTTTGACCCGGAAGGGGTGATCCTCGATGATAGCGTCTTGTATTTTACCCAAATGGCGAACCGTCAGGGCAAATCTGGCAGCCGCAGCGTGATTTTTTCCGATGACAGGGGGCGGTACATTAAGCCGGTTTTACCTAGGGGGAAAGTCCAAAGAATTGCCGTTGATGCCACGTTACGCGCAGCCGCACCCTATCAACAAGCCCGACGTCTGCGGGAACCGGGGCGGAAAGTGATTGTGGAACAGGGGGATATTCGCGCCAAACGGTTGGCCCGCAAGTCCGGGGCGTTAGTAGTATTTGTAGTAGATGCGTCGGGTTCAATGGCCCTGAACCGAATGCAGTCGGCAAAGGGGGCGGTGTTACAACTGTTAACGGAAGCCTACCAAAGTCGGGATCAGGTGTCATTAATTCCCTTCCGAGGGGAACAGGCGGAGGTGTTGTTACCGCCGACTCGTTCGATTGCTGCGGCCCGAAAACGGCTGGAACGCTTACCCTGTGGGGGTGGATCGCCTTTAGCTCATGGGTTAACTCAGGCGGTGAGAGTCGGGGTAAATGCTAAACAGTCGGGGGATATTGGTCAAGTGGTGATTGTGGCGATTACCGACGGACGGGGGAATATTTCTTTATCTCGGTCTTTGGGAGAACCCCAAATTGAAGGAGAAAAACCGGATATTAAGAAAGAAATATTAGAAATTGCTGCAAAAATTCGTGGGTTAAAGATGCAATTGTTAGTGATTGATACTGAGAGTAAATTCATTTCTACCGGGTTCGCTAAGGAGTTAGCAAAAACGGCGGGGGGGAAATATTATCACCTTCCTAAAGCGACGGATCAAGCGATCGCAGCGATGACCCAAAATGCTTTAAGAGAGGCGATCGGATCTTAAACCCTCGTTCCCCGTGTCTCGCGGGGAATGATTTGTTGAGGATCTGCCTCTCCATCATAATCAAGGAACTTCTATTATGAGCTTATTTGA
>DMPJ01000025.1:3572-3788 GCA_003456035.1 Planktothrix sp. UBA8402 | reverse complement strand
TTTAATCGCATTACTGAGTAAATTGATGATTACCTGACGCAGTTTAACTTCATCGGTATAGATATAATGAGGAACATTTTCATGACGCTGAAAAATCAGTGTCAATCCCGCAGATGTTGCTCGGAGATGCAGCATATTTTCTAAATCATCTAGTAGGCAATACAGATCAAAATATCGAGGATTAAAGGTGGTTTTTCCGGCTTCGATTTTGGATAA
>DMPJ01000025.1:3412-3536 GCA_003456035.1 Planktothrix sp. UBA8402 | reverse complement strand
ATAATCACCACTGCGATAAATAATGCCTGCATTTTCATGATGTTCCTGGGGTAAGTTGGTAGCGCGTAGCATTAATTGGGAAAACCCTAAAACAGCATTCAGGGGCGATCGCAATTCATGGCTC
>DMPJ01000025.1:1711-3359 GCA_003456035.1 Planktothrix sp. UBA8402 | reverse complement strand
GGTTTCAAAAGAGGTTTGTAACTGACTCGCCATTTCATTAAAAGAATATGCTAAAGTTTCTAGTTCATAAACACCTTTGATTTCTACAACTTGACTCAGTTCACCATCAGCGATCGCCCGACTTGCCTGACTCAATCGCTGAATTGGTGCAGCAATTAAATTGGAGGTAATGATTCCTAAAACTGTGGCAATCATTAAAGTTAATAGACAAAGAAAAAGCGTGATTTTGGTATTGACATTAATGGTTTCCATAAAATCAGATTCGGGAATTACTGTCACCAATAACCAATCCAGTCCATATTGATCTTGATAAGATAAAACTTGAGCAAATAGGGTATTTCCCTTAACTGCGACTCGGAATTGTAGGTTTTTGGGAATCTGATTAAAATTACCATATTGTTGTTTGAGGTAAGTAGCGATCGCCCTTGTCCAAGCATCTTGACTTTGAATCGCAGGTAAGCGAATTGGGTTTCCTTGATTATCCTTAAGACAGGGAGTTTCTAGGGTTGAAGTTGCAACTAAATCACCTCCATGATCAAGGATAAATGTTTGTCCTAAAGGCGAAAATTTTAGATTATTTAAAAATGTACTAATTCCATCTAAAGTTATGCCACTATTAAAAACACCTTGAAGTTTTCCCTGAGCATCATAAACTGGAACGATAGCACTTATTCCCAAGAGGAATGGTACTTTATAAGCATAAATCTGCGACCAAGTTTGTCCGATCGCTACTTTGCCATCCCTATACCAAACCGTTTCTCGTGTATCTACTAATGCCTGAAACTTGACTATTTTTTTACTTTTACCTTGAAAATCTAATAGATAGAATTTACGGTTTTTAATGTCTGGTAGCCGATTTTCTTGAAAAAATACTGTCCCTTTTTGTAGATTTTCCCCGCTTAACTGACGGGTTACAGCTAAAAATTCTGGACTGAGAATGCGTTGATAGGAGATCATTTCTCCTTGGGTATTGGCAAACATATTCATTGTCAGAGAGGGAGATAAATTGATCTGTTGCCAAAAATACTTCCGCAGGGATTCAAAGTCATTCAGGCTAATCACATCCTGTTGGAAAGCCTGATAATTAACTGCTACGGTTTGTCTTTGAATTTCTAAGGTATGATCGAGGTGATCTTTAATCCGATTTCCGGCTTGATCTATCACCTGATTGGCTAAGTTTTCTACAGCCTTTTGTCCACTGCGATAGGACAAATAACCAACTAATCCCACTGCTCCAATAATTTGCAACACAAAGGGGATAATTAACACTAATCTCAAGGGAATTTGTCGATATTTTGAATATTCGCTAATCATGGCTTATTAAAGGTTCGGTTAACTCAACAATTTGTTCAAATTGGAATTTACGCACAATTTTTGTGAGGGATTGTATCAAACAAGTTTCTGTTTTTGGAATTTCTTCTACCAGTTGCCAAACGAGGCTAGTATTAGCCTCAAGAGCAGCTTTGTGTAATTGAATAATCCAGTCTTTAGGCATAAAGACGAGGTGTTGCGATCTCAAGTGGCTTGCTGCTGAATTATCTAATGGAGGTAAACTCGTTGCCACTAAAATATATTTTACACCCAAATGTTTAGCCAGGGTCTCAAAAATGTTATTTTCTGTAAAGGGTTTTCTAATAAAATCATCACA
>DMPJ01000025.1:624-1660 GCA_003456035.1 Planktothrix sp. UBA8402 | reverse complement strand
TTTAGTAGCTTCATATCCATCCATGACGGGCATTCTCATATCCATCCAAATTAAATGGGGTTCCCATTCTTCCCAAATTGCGATCGCTTCTAGTCCATTACTAGCTTGTTTTACCTCAAATCCTAACGGACTGAGTAACTGAATTAGTAATTGACGATTAATCGGTTTATCATCGACGGCGAGGATTTTGTAAGTAGGTTGACCGGGGACAAGTTTGATCACTCTTAGATGTGCTTCTGTACTCTTGTTGACTGTTTCTTGACTCAATTTTGCCTGAATATAAAATTGGAAAGTTGTACCTTTTCCTAATTCACTTTCAACGGAAATATCTCCCCCCATTAATTGGACAAATTTCTGACTAATTGCTAATCCTAAACCTNNTCTTGGGATTCTTTCCCGGCTTGAGCTTGGGTAAAAGCATCAAAGAGTTTGGGTAATTCGGCGGCGGCAATTCCGACTCCAGTATCCTGAATCCGAAAATGGAGATTAAGAATATCTATTGTTTCTTGATCTCCCCGAAAAATTGAGAGAATAATTTGACCTTCCGAGGTGAATTTGATAGCATTACTAAGTAAATTGATGAGCACCTGACGGAGTTTCACTTCATCAGTGCAGATATAGCGAGGCACATTTTCATGGTGCTGAAAAAGTAAATTTAAACCTGCATTTGTAGCCCGCAGATGCAGCATATCTTCTAAGTCATCTAACAACTGATACAGGTCAAAGTCTTTAGGATTAAGTGTTTCTTTCCCAGCTTCGATTTTGGATAAATCCAAAACATTATTAATTAATGTTAGTAAATAATCTCCACTGCGATAAATAATACCTAAATTGTCATATTGATCAGATGAGAGATTATTAGCGCGTAACATTAATTGGGAAAATCCGATAACTGCATTTAATGGCGATCGCAATTCATGGCTCATATTAGCAATAAAGGTACTTTTGGCTCTATTTGCTACCTCGGCTTTTTCTTTCGCAATTGCTAATTCTGCCGTGCGTTCTTGTACCCGATGTTCTAAGGTTTCAAAAGAGG
>DMPJ01000025.1:0-527 GCA_003456035.1 Planktothrix sp. UBA8402 | reverse complement strand
GCATAGTAATCCAACGAGCCGTAAGAATACCGACTCCTATTGCCACAAATAAAGTCAAAACACATAACAAAATTGTCTTTTTGCTATTGGTCTTAATTTCCGCTATAAAATCAGATTCAGGAATAATTATGATGGTCAACCAGTCTAAATCCGTTTCACCTTTAAAGGGAACAATTTGCACAAAATATCTCTGGTGATCAAGGACAATATAAATCTGCTGTACCGTTTTAATTTTCCCAAAACCATTAAAATAATTCTTTAAGTAAGCAGCAGTTTTTTGAGTCACCAAGTTACTGCTATTAAGAACATTTAACCGATGTTGGTTAGGATCATTGTTATTCAAGTTTTGTTCAGTATTAGGTGCAAGTAAGTCCTGAATAAAAGGAGTTTCTCCTGTGGAAGTACCAATGATTAATCCTTGTCTATCTATAATGAAAGCCTGACCAGCTTTACCAACTTTTAGACTTTTTAAGAAATTTCCGAGTTGGGCTAGAGAAACGGAGGAACCAAGCACTCCTTGAAAGGTA
>DMPJ01000347.1:5033-5172 GCA_003456035.1 Planktothrix sp. UBA8402 | reverse complement strand
AAGCGGATGTAAGGCAATGGTAAAGTCCAACCTTGAACGCATTGGTTAACAACAAATTTAACAAAAAGTTTAACTTGTAAACGAGGTTAAACTCAAAGTCGCGGGAGGGCATTCCGAGACTTAAAACGGACGTGGAGAC
>DMPJ01000347.1:4272-4946 GCA_003456035.1 Planktothrix sp. UBA8402 | reverse complement strand
TTTCTTGAAGAAACCGGGTTTTTTGGGTGTAGCTCAAATCAGCAAGGTATTTACAACAACTTCCGTGTCTTCGTGGTTAAATTAGGCTTAACTCTTGTCTTCCCCCCGCTCCCAAAGGGGTAGAGACTGTTAATATCAGTGCTGATTTCCGTGACTCGCAGTAAAAATTAACAAAAACTAGCCGACGCAAAATGAAAAGGGAATCCCCCCTCTGATAGACTAAAACACTGGGAGTGTCTAAGAATTCGGCAATCTCAGTTCTTGATAGGAAATAATTCTGTGGATAATGTTATTGGGTTAGAGATTATTGAAGTGGTCGAGCAAGCTGCGATCGCTTCGGCTCGTTTAATGGGGAAAGGCGACAAAAATGAAGCTGACCATGTGGCCGTGGAAGCTATGCGTAAACGCATGAACCAAATTCACATGAGAGGACGGATCGTTATCGGTGAAGGGGAAAGAGACGAAGCCCCCATGCTTTATATTGGTGAGGAAGTCGGGATCTGTACCCAAGAGGATGCAGCTAAATTCTGTAACCCCGACGAACTGCTGGAAATTGATATTGCGGTTGACCCCTGCGAAGGTACTAACTTAGTCGCCTATGGTCAAAATGGCTCTATGGCCGTGTTAGCGATTTCTGAAAAAGGCGGTCTATTTGCGGCTCCTGATTTCTACAT